>NZ_JBQENT010000024.1:0-75465 GCF_052044855.1 Metabacillus sp. 22489 | reverse complement strand
TCCAAGATTTCCATTCAAATATTCGGTAACAATCTTTATTTTAAATTCCTCACTATATTTGGCCATAATAATACCCCCAGAAGTTAGATTTATTACTCTAACTTCTGGGGGTCGGTACCTAGGGGGCATTCCTTTGTTTGTATTGGAAGCGATTTGATGATTTGATATACCTGCTCTAATTGGGTATATTTTCTAATAAAAATTATCATCTAAAAATAATTTTAATCTAAAAATCTCTATTAAATGATCCGATATATATGTATACATATAAAGTAAAGGAGAACATTTATGTTAAAAGGGAGATTAAAAATCGGGACTAAAATAAATCTCATTGTTGTTGCTATCATCTTGCTTTTTTCGGTAACAATTGGTGCATTAGTTGTTCAAGAGGTAACAAAAGGGATCAAAAGCTTTGCAATTGAGAAGGCAAAGGGTGATTTAGGGTTAGCTTATTCTTATATAGATAGTAGATTTCCTGGTGATTGGGAGATTAAGGACGGAAATTTGTATAAAGGCAACGAGCTTATGAATGAAAACTTTGCGCTTGTGGATCAGATTGGTGAGGAAACAGACGATACTGTCACAATTTTTCAAGGGAATACGAGAATCGCAACAAATGTTAAAATTGATGGAAAACGGGCGATTGGGACTACTGTTTCTGAGGAAGTTGCTGAGGCAGTCTTAAAGAAAGGTGAAAAGTACTACGGAGAAGCAAAGGTGGCTGAATATCTTTATCAATCAGCTTATATGCCACTAAATGATAAAAATGGTGATGCGATCGGTATTTTTTATGTTGGTGCATCACAGCAGGTTATCGATGATACAATTAATAGCTTTATAGTAAAATTTATCATTTCATTACTAATTATTATCGTTATAGCATCGATTATCGTCTTCTTGTTTACGCGAAATTTAAAAAGAAGACTTCGTTCACTCTCAAATGCTTTGGAAAATGCGGGGAGAGGGGATTTTACAATCGAAATCATTGATAATACAAAGGATGAGCTTGGGGAGCTTTCAACAAGCTATCGTCATATGAAGGATAGTTTAAAAATGCTCATAAGCAATGTCGTCGAGACGTCTGAACAGGTAGCTGCTTCATCTGAAGAGTTATACGCAAGTGCTGAGCAAACAAGTTTAGCGTCAGCACAAGTAGCCGATTCGATTCAAGAAGTAGCAAATGGCGCGGATGCGCAAACGAATAGTGTTGAGGAAACATCAATAGCGTTAGAGGAAGTTGCGCTCGGAATAAATAATATGGCTGAAAGTACGTCACAAATTGTTGAGGCTGGACAAAGCGCAAATAAACAGGCAGTTCTTGGCGGTGACTATGTCGGAAAAACAGTAACACAGATGCATGCTATCCATACCTCTGTTCAAGAAACAGGCGAAGTCATCGCACTGCTTGATAAACGATCACAACAAATTGATTCGATTACAAAGGTGATAAATGAAATTGCAAACCAAACGAATTTACTAGCATTAAATGCAGCGATTGAGGCTGCACGAGCGGGAGAGCATGGAAAAGGCTTTGCAGTTGTTGCAGAAGAGGTTCGCGCACTTGCTGAACAATCACAAAAATCATCTGCTCAGATTTCACAGTTGATTTCTGAAATTCAGGAAGATATGGAACGTTCAAACAAATCGGTGAGCAAGGTAAAAGCTGATGTACAAGACGGGTTAACAATAGCCGACAAATCACATATTGCTTTCCGGGAAATTATAAAAACAATGGATAAAATGAAGGATCAAACTAGTGAAATAGCGGCAACTTCTGAACAAATGTCAGCAAGTGCACAGGAGGTTTCAGCATCAGTAGCCGGAATTTCTGCGATTTCTAAAAAATCCTCACTTCATGTACAAAACGTTGCATCATCTACAGAAGAACAAATGGCGACGATGGAGGAGATCTCAGCATCTGCCGGTACGTTATCAGAGCTTGCGACAAAACTGAAGGATACTGTTAATACATTTAAGCTTTAGGTGTGACTTTTATTGAATTAGACTAGCCTTAAAATACTAACAGAAATGAATAGTTGAAGAGGGGACAGAATACACCCCCTTTTCTCTCTTTTATCATGAGAAGAGTAAATTTTTGAAACCTTTATCTATGTTCAATCGTATTTATTGTTAATGCTTTAATAATGAGCTAAGAATAGTCCAAGGTGCTAGCAATAAATGAAGCATTCACTTATATTTGTGAACATTTTATTAATTACTCACTTGAATAGTTGTTGAAATGAATTTGTACAAATATAATAAAACCATCACGTTATAGTTTGGAGGTTTAACGATTGGGACTGAAAAGCTGAAAATAGGAGAACTTGCAGAAATAACAGGTGTAACAAAGAGAACGATCGATTATTATACCAACTTAGGGTTGTTAAAAGCAGAACGTTCTGCTTCTAATTATCGCTACTACGATAAATCGACAGTTGAACAAATAAAATTAATTGAAAAACATAAAGCTGATGGTATGTCATTAGATGAAATAAAAAGAAGAATAATTGAAGAGAATGCAGAAGAAATTGATGTCCTTGAACTACGATTGAAAATTCAATGCTTAGAAAAGGATGTAACTGAAGTGTTATCACAGCTAGATAAAGGTAACATAAAAAATCAGGAATATGTTAAAAAGCATGTCTCACACGAAAGTCTCTCATTAATTCAATCTTTGTTACTTCTGCTTAATTAGCAAGGTGAATCTCATGGATGAAATAGTGAATAATAAACAATCATACAATTTATTAGGAGGTGTAGGTCTTACTTTTGTAGGACTACTCATTGACGACAATTAACTTAATTTTAATTTTTCTATTAATTGCTTTAACAGGTTTTTTTGTGGCAACAGAGTTTGCTATTGTAAAGGTCAGGATGTCAAAAATTGACCAATTAATTGCTGAAGGAAAGAAAGGGGCAAAGGCGGCAAAAAAGGTAGTTTCACATTTGGATGAATATTTATCAGCGTGTCAGTTGGGGATTACTGTCACAGCTTTAGGACTAGGTTGGTTAGGAGAACCAACCGTAGAAAAGATATTACATCCCTTGTTTGAATATTTACATTTTAACGAGTCGATAACACATATCTTATCGTTTGGTATTGCCTTTGCGTTAGTAACATTTTTGCACGTTGTAGTCGGTGAACTTGCCCCAAAAACCGTTGCAATACAAAAAGCAGAAACGGTAACATTGCTGTTTGCAAATCCAATTATATGGTTCTATCGAATTATGTATCCATTCATTTGGTTCTTAAATGGATCTGCCCGTGTTTTAGTAGGAATATTTGGACTGAAGCCAGCCTCTGAGCATGAATTAGCACATTCTGAGGAAGAGCTTCGAATTTTGTTATCTGAAAGCTATAAAAGTGGAGAAATAAATAAAAATGAGCTTAAGTACGTCAATAATATATTTGAATTTGACGAGAAGTTAGCAAAAGAAATCATGGTTCCACGAACTGAGATTGTATCAATTTCAGTCGAAGATTCCTATGATGAAATTTTAGAGCTTATTAAAAATGAGAAGTATACCCGTTATCCTGTAACAGATGGAAGCAAGGACAATATAGTAGGCTTCCTAAATATAAAAGAGCTTTTAACCTCTAGATTTACAGATATGGAAAGCAATAAGGAATTTGTAATCGATACATTTATTAACCCAGTTATTCGTGTCATCGAAACGATCCCAATCCATGATTTGTTATTGAAAATGCAAAAAGAACGAACACATTTAGCTATTTTAATTGATGAATATGGTGGGACATCAGGATTAGTAACGGTAGAGGATATTTTAGAGGAAATCGTTGGTGAAATTCGAGATGAATTCGATGAAGATGAAATACCAGAAATTCGTAGAATAAATGACGGCCACTACATTCTCGATGGGAAACTTCTTATAGAAGATGTAAATAATCTCCTTGGTACAGCATTTTCTGATGAGGATATTGATACAATTGGCGGATGGTTCCTTACACAAAACTTTGACGCAAGTGTCGGTGCTAAGGTTGAAGAAGCTGGTTTCATATTTAAAGTACATAATAGTGATGGTCATCAAATTCATTATTTAGAGGTAATGAAAGGTAAGGATAATGTCATCGCATTTAACAATAGTAAAAACAATGAAGATGAATAAAATATAATTATTCTTTTAATAAAAGATGAAACCCTAGGCATGCCTTAGGGTTTTCATCTTTTATAAAATCAATTAAAAACATATCATTTGTTCATATACTCTCGAGTTCAATTCAAATGCTAGGAGTATAAGAGACCTTAGGAAGTCCTTAGGGTATTAACGATAGATTAATTGCTAGAGAGATTTTTTCCTTTACATAAATGAATGATTTATAAATTGATCATTTTAAAAACTTCAAAATTGACATAAATGCAAATCATCATCTATAATTTAGCGGTCAAAGAAAAAGAAAGCAATTTATTGACAGGAAAGTTTGTTTTTGGATGAAGGAAAGGGAAGGGGCTGCTAACCAAAGCTTGTATAGGTGATGGTGTAGGAATTGATTATGGATTGTAGTTTTGAAAGGTAAGTTTGTAGGCTTTGCTTTCCTTTATATGTGTGTAATACATATACACATGATTCAAAAATGATAATTAGAGAGGGGATTCAATATGGATGCAAGTGTAAGTGCAAGTGCAACAGCGAGTCAGAATCCGGAAAAAACATATAAGGTTGTTCCGATTTTGGTCGCTTTTCTTATAAGTGGTTTTATAGGTCTTTTTAGTGAAACAGCCTTGAATATTGCGATTAGCGATTTAATTCAAATCTTCAATACAAATGCAGCAACGATTCAATGGTTAACGACTGGTTATTTGTTAACGTTAGGTATTTTAGTCCCTGTATCAGGGCTATTGCTTCAATGGTTTACAACAAGACAATTGTTTATTACATCATTATGTTTATCGATTGTAGGAACGTTTATCGCAGCGATTGCTCCGAGCTTTGAAGTTTTAATGGTTGCACGTGTGTTCCAAGCGATGGGAACTGCATTACTTTTACCGTTAATGTTTAATACAATTTTATTAATTTTCCCTTCAGAAAAGCGTGGGGCGGCAATGGGAATGATTGGTTTAGTTATTATGTTCGCTCCTGCTGTAGGACCAACAATCTCAGGCTTAGTTCTTGAGAATCTTACATGGCATTGGATTTTCTGGCTATCACTACCATTCTTAGTAATTGGTTTAATTGCAGGCATACTTTATATGGAGAATGTGACAGAAGTAACAAAGCCGAAGATTGATATCTTATCTGTAATTTTGTCAACTTTAGGTTTTGGAGGAGTTGTTTTTGGATTTAGTAGTGCTGGTGAAGGGGAAGGAGGTTGGAGCAGTCCGAAGGTAATTGCCTTTATTATCATTGGTGCCGTCTCCCTTATTTTATTTAGCATTCGTCAGCTTAAAATGGAAAAGCCGATGATTAACTTACGTGCCTTCCGTTATCCGATGTTTACTCTTGCTGTCATCCTTGTATTTATTTGTATGATGGTTATGCTTTCATCGATGCTATTATTGCCACTTTACTTGCAGGGTGGATTAGTGTTAACGGCCTTTGCGGCGGGATTAATTCTTCTTCCTGGCGGTGTTTTAAATGGTCTTTTATCTCCTGTTATGGGAAGACTGTTTGATAAGTATGGACCGAAGTGGCTTGTCATTCCTGGACTTGTCATTGTTGCAATTGATTTGTGGTTATTCTCTGGATTAACGACAACATCGACAACAGGCTTTATTATCGCTCTTCACATCTTATTAATGATTGGAATTTCAATGGTTATGATGCCAGCTCAAACGAATGGGTTAAATCAATTACCAAAGGAATATTATCCTGATGGAACAGCGATTATGAATACACTTCAACAAGTATCAGGAGCTATTGGAACAGCGATTGGTGTAAGTATTATGTCTGCAGGACAGCACGACTACTTATCAAAAGTGGATAACCCACAGGATCCAGCACATATTCCAGCAGCATTAACAGCTGGAATTCAGGATGGTTTCCTCTTTGCTCTCGGTGCTGCAATTATTGCGTTAATTATCGCTTTCTTTATTAAGCGAGTGAAGGTTGATTATTAATAAAAATAAAGAGAAATGGATGCATGGTAATGTGCTTTCCGTTTCTCTTTTTTTCGCTTAAATGAGACCAAAAATGCAACAAAAAAGACTGTCTCAACAAGGAAGTTCCTTAAGAGACAGTCATCATTTTTACTGAATTTATTTTT
Source organism: Metabacillus sp. 22489 (assembly GCF_052044855.1). NCBI lineage: Bacteria > Bacillati > Bacillota > Bacilli > Caryophanales > Bacillaceae > Metabacillus > Metabacillus sp. 22489. The sequence continues at coordinate 69,242 of NZ_JBQENT010000024.1, read as the reverse complement.
GCAAATCCTCTGCACCTTTTGCGATTAAGTCAAAAAGCTCCTCAATATCTGAAGCCTCTACACAAGAGAAGGCAATGCGGAGATCCGTTGTGTTAATTGAAATTGTTCCAACACCGTATTTATCTAATAGGTGAACGCGAAGCTCTTCTGCATTAATGTTATGAAGTTTTAGGCACATAAAGTACCCAGAGTTAAATGGATAGTATGTCCAATATTTGTTGTATTCTTCTTTAGCAAGAACTTCTTTTGTTTTATCAGCTCTGCTTTTCATAAGGGCAAATTTTTGCTCCTTCTCAACTGGGAATTCATTTGATTGCAATGATTGTAAAATAATTGTTTGTGAAGGATGAGAACCGCTTGAAATCGTTCCTCTAATGATACCTTTCGTTTTTTGCTCTAAAGCATTTAGGATTGCAGGACTATTGCTTGCATATGTTATGAACCCGACACGGAATCCCCAAACATAGTTTTCCTTTGTAGCGCCATCAACCTTAACAGCAAGAATTCTTGGATGAGCATCAGCTAAATAGCTGAAAATGGATTCTTTAATTGAATCCTCATAAAATAATCCGAAATATGCATCATCGATTAAGGCGATAATGTTTAAGCCTTCTTCTGCGGCTTCTTTAAGGACGTTCACGATTTCCTTTGCTTCTGCTTCAACTGGTGTATAGCCAGTTGGGTTATTAGGGAAGTTTAATAAAACAATGATTTTATCAGCCGTTTTTTGCGCTTGAATTGCTTCCTTCAAACCAGCAACATTAAAGCCATTTGAGCTGTTGAAAAGAGGGTATGTGACAGTTGTCGCTCCACGACGGGTTTTAAACGTAATGTTGTAGTTTCCCCAATATTTGTCTGGTAGGATAACGGGAGTACCTTCGTCCGCAAATAAGTCAGCAACAATGCTAAGTCCATGAGTAAGCGCGTTTGTAACGACAGGTGTTCCAATTAATTCTTCCTTCAGGCTTGGGTTATCTTCAAGGATTTTTTTCTTCCACACATTGCGAAGCTCCTCTTTACCTTGAGGTGGAGCGTATGGGAATAAATCCTTTGGTGAGATTTCTTCACCGAACATATTTTGAATATGCTGAAAATGCATCGGCTGGTTATTCTCCGTAGCTATTCCGATCGTTGCGTTAAAACGATGTGCCTTTTTACCAGCTTCTGCTGATTGACTTAAGATTCCTTTTGGGTAAAACATTTCCTTTCCTAGCTGGGACAACATATCATAGACGTATTCGTTGTCTGCTTGAATCGACTTGTTTAACGCTTGTGCTAATTCGTTCATGATTTCCTGTTCACCTCTATGGAATAGATAATATAGATTGAAAATTCATTATGAGATATTTTAACATACTAAAGATATATCTCACAGAGTTATCAACAAATTTATTTTTCTTACATAAGTGAATTATGATGAGGCTTACCCTAATAGAACATTCACGTTATACTAGTGTAGAAGGAACGACTAATTATAAATACAAAGGCTATATCTAATCTTCCGTTCTGCTTCCACTCTAGACGTTCGCTTCAATTTATACGATTAAATATAGTAAAAGTTTTGAAGAAGTGAGGAAAAATGATGCACATTGTAGCTATATTACTTGGAATTATTATCTTTCTTAATATTGCGTTTGCTATTATTGTCATTTTTAGAGAGAGAAAAGATGCGACTGCTTCATGGGCTTGGTTACTTGTCCTCTTTTTTATTCCGTTGTTAGGGTTTTTACTTTACCTTCTATTTGGGCAAAATCTGAGCCGCTATCATTTATTTCAATGGGAGGACCGCAAAAAGCTTGGGATTGAAACCTTGCTGAACAGGCAGGTCGAACAAATTCGCAATGATACATTTGAATATCAAAATGATACGGAAAGAGCATATAAACAGCTCATTTATATGCATTTAATTAATAATGATGCAGTGTTAACAAAGCATAATTTAATTGATATTTTTACAGACGGCAAAGATAAATTTGAGCAATTAATGACTGATATTGAAAACGCACAAGACCATATTCATTTACAATATTATATTTTACATAATGACGAGCTAGGGAAGCGGCTTATTGAGCTATTAACGAAAAAGGCAAGGCAAGGAGTAAAGGTCAGAGTTTTATATGATGATCTTGGTTCAAGAGGGTTAAGAAAATCGTTTTTCGCAGAATTATTAGCTGCAGAAGGGGAGGTTGAACGATTTTTCCCGTCTAAACTAAGATGGATCAATTTACGGCTCAATTATCGTAACCATCGTAAGCTCGTTATTATTGATGGACAGATTGGCTATGTCGGCGGATTTAATGTTGGGGATGAATATCTAGGACTTGATCCGAAATTCGGCTACTGGCGTGATACACATCTTCGTATTCAAGGTCCAGCCGTATTTGCGATTCAAACGCGCTTTATCCTTGACTGGAACCAGGCGACAAATAAAAAGAAGGTGCCTTATATCCCAAACCATTTTCCGAATCAACGTGTTACCGGAAACAGCAGCCTACAAATTGTTACTAGTGGGCCTGATTCAGATTGGGAACAGATTAAAAATGGCTATATTAAAATGATTTCAACTGCTAAAAAAACAATCTGTATTCAAACACCGTACTTTATTCCTGATGCGAGTTTACTTGATGCTTTAAAAATTGCTTGCTTATCCGGGGTGGATGTCAAAATTATGATTCCAAACAAACCGGATCATCCGTTTGTTTATTGGGCAACGATGTCATATATAGGGGAAATGCTAAACTCTGGTGCTAAAGTATATATTTATGATAATGGCTTTATCCATGCAAAAACGATAATTGTTGACCATGAAATTTCATCAGTAGGAACAGCGAATATTGATATGAGAAGCTTTAAATTAAACTTTGAAGTGAATGCCTTCGTTTATGATTCGTCAATAGCGATGGAGCTTTATGAGCATTTCCTACAAGATATCGAGGTTTCAAGGGAGCTTACATTAGGAGCGTATCATCATCGTTCAAAAACGATACGCTTTAAAGAGTCTGTTTCGCGTTTATTATCACCAATTTTATAAAAATAGATGAGAGTATGTTAGCCTGTATGACCTACTCTCATTTTTTAGGCTCTATTATTCATAGAATGGGCATTTTTATTAAGGGAACCATCGGATGATTACAGATGGCTTCTTACATCTTTTCGCTATTCGAGAGAGACTGTTATGCCTAATCTGTTTTATCATCATTTCAACTTATCATAATTTTTTCAACTTAATTCGAGCAATTAAGTGAAAGTTACTTTATAATATATGTAAATATACGTTTTCATAAAGGTAAGCTTTTAATTATTATACATCCTGAGTTAAATGGATGTTGGATTTGATTATAACTTAAAAGTTAAACCATTATCGTGTACTGCTGGTTTAACTCATCATAAATTTGAACATAGTAAATGTCGGAGAGGTGGGTATTTTGGGAAATAACGTAACAATGCGAGATATCGCGGAAAGACTTGGTGTTAGTAGTGTCACCATTTCGAAAGCACTAAATGATAAAGAGGGCGTAAGTGAGGAGCTAAAGCAGAAAATTAAAGAAGTTGCAGAGGAAATGGGCTACCGATTTAATACTTTAGCAAAATCAATGAAAGAAGGCCAAGCTTATAATATTGGCGTTATTATACCAGAACGTTTTACAGGAGAAATCCAATCCTTTTATTTGAAATTTTATCAGCATATTGCCCGAGTCTTAGATCAGCATCAATATAGTGGAATTCTTCATATTTTAAGCTCAGAGGATGAAGAAAATAAAGTTCTTCCACGAATCTATTATGATAAAAAGGTTGATGGATTGTTAATATTAGGACAAATAAGCAATGAATATATCCATCTGCTAAATGGAATTGAAATACCGATCGTCTATATTGATTTTTATAATGAGGATGCCGAAGCCGATACGGTGATTACAGATAATTTCTATGGTGTCTATGAAATGACAAACTACCTTATCAAAAACGGTCATAAAGATATTGGCTTCGTAGGGAACATTTACTCAACAAGCAGTATTCAAGACCGCTTTTTAGGCTTCTATAAATCATTGCTAGAGCATAAGCTGCCTTTACAACAACAGTTTATTATTAATGACCGTGATGAACGGGGAAAGTATATTGATATTGAGCTTCCTGAAAAGCTTCCTACAGCATTTGTATGTAACTGTGATCAAGTTGCATACAATTTAATTAATAAGCTAGATTCATTAGGTTATCGAGTACCTGAGGATTGCTCAGTCGTAGGCTTTGATAATGATATATATGCACAAATTGCGGAACCTAAGCTAACAACAGTAGAGGTTGATATTGAAGAAATGTCTCGAACAGCTGTTAATTTAATTATTTCAAAATTAAAAACGAAAAAGAAAAAATGGGAACAAATATCTGTAAAAGGAAAGCTTGTATTCCGTGACTCTGTAAAAAAAATGACGGAAGATAAACAAGCTGCAGATATGGCATAAAAAATAGTAATCTAATATAGGTTCACTTCTCCAAAATGAGCAAAGGTTCATTAGGAGGAGTGGCCTTTTTTTGACTAAAAATATTTCATTATTTTTTGCGAAAATCATTATATTGACAAGTAAGCGTTTTCATAATAGAATATTAATTACTTAAACGATTACTTAACAAAAGGGGGATATTTGATGAAACACTTATTTAAGGTGCTAGTTTTTAGTATGATGATTTTTTCTTTATTAGTAGGTTGTTCTCAAACTGATAAGAGCTCAAGTAAGGGAAATGCGAATGGAACTGATGGTCCATCAGGTGAAATCCTTGTGTTAACAAATCGCACTGATATTGTTGATACAGTATTCCAGGACTATGCAAAAAAATTTAATGAAAAATACCCAGATATAAAAGTGGAATTTGAAGCAATTACAGATTATGAAGGACAAGTGAAAATCCGTATGAATTCTACAGAATATGGAGATGTTTTACTCATACCGAATGAAGTACCAGTTCAAGAGCTAGGAAACTACTTTGAGCCGCTTGGAACAATTGATGAATTAAGTGAAAAATATTTACATGTTGATGAAGATGCTTATGAAAACAATGTTTATGGTATTCCGGTTGTTGTAAACGCTCAAGGAATTGTCTTTAATAAAAAAGTTTTTGAAGATGCGGGTATTTCAGAAATACCAACTACACCAGAAGCATTTTTAGAGGCATTAAAAAAAGTAAAAGAAGAAACAAATGCGATTCCTTATTATACAAACTATGCGGCAGGCTGGCCGTTAACTCAATGGGAGCCAAACCGTTTGTCTATCGCAGGGGTTGAAGATTATGTTAATGTTCAAATGGCAAATATGGATGACCCATTCTCAGAAGGTAAGCCACATTATATTTTATACAAATTGATGCATGATATCGCCAAAGAAGGATTAATTGAAGAGGATCCACTAACGACTGATTGGGAAAGCTCAAAGAAAATGTTAGCAAATGGTGAAATTGCAACAATGGTATTAGGTTCATGGGCGATTACACAAATTCAAGATATAGCTGAAAATCCAGATGATATTGGCTATATGCCATTCCCATATAATCATGAAGGAAAGCAATATTCAGAAAGCAGTGGAGATTACAAAATTGGGATTAATAAAAACAGTGAAAATAAGGAAGCTGCACGAGCATGGCTTGATTGGTTTATTAATGAATCCAATTATGCGCTTGACAATGGTGGAATCTCTCCAGTCATTGGTGAAGAGCTGCCAGATACGTTAGCTTCATTTGAAGAATTAGGTGTTGAATTGTTAAGAAATGCACCAGCTCAAGAAGGACAAGAAGGCTGGGTCGATGCAATTGACAACGAAGGGGAAATCGGTTTATTCCAACCAGAATTTAAACAACGTATCATTGAATCTGCTATTGGAAATACAGATGAAAGTTTTGATGATATTATGAAAGACCTAAATAATAAGTGGAAGGAAGCCCGTGCAAAAGTAACGAAATAAATCGTAGAGGTGAAAACTTTGTACAGTTTCTACTAAAAAAACAAATTATTTTTAAGCTAATAATTAAAAAAAGGGAGTGTCCAAATGAATATGGACACTCCCTTTTTTTGTCATCATGGGAATAATTAGCTTCTAGTGTTAATTAAATGTAAATTTTCCTTAAAGAATAAGAATTCAAGCCGATATTAGAAGTGTGAACTTAATCGATAAGTTATTAAGGTTTGAAAATAAAGTAACATAGAGAGAGGGGAACGAATATGAAATTGACAGTTGGCAGAAAATTAATTCTCGTTTTTGCTTCTATCATTATTATTATCCTTGGCTTAAGCGTAGTAAATATGATGAATATGAACAGTATAAAGTCGGAATCGGCAAAGGTTTCTAAGCACCAGCTTCCTTCTGTTATTTACGCTTCTGAAATGAGACATATTATGAACAGCCTCGTTACACAAGAGCTCTACTACGTCAACTCAACGAATGAGAGTAACCGTAAGGAATACGCTTTAACAATGGAAGCGTTATTATCAAGACATAAGGCTGTGACGAAAAAATATGAAGCTCTTTTATCAAATGAAGAAGAGAAAACGCTTTACGACGATGTTAAAAAAGAATGGGATGATTACCTTGCTATGCATGAAGAGATGATGGCAGAAGGACAGGCTAATAATGTTGAAAAGGCAGAGGAAATCCTCCGTAAAGCAAGCTGGAGCTTATCAAGTATTAATATTAATATGAATAAGCTTGTTGAATTAAGTGAGAAAAGTGCTAATAAGGCTAGTGAGGAAATTGACGAGCGTTATACAAGATCAAATATTTTATCGCTCGTTTTCATTGTTATTGCTATTTCCTTAGCTGTTGTTCTCGGGAATATTTTATCTAGAAATATCTCAATCCCAATCCGTAAAATGGCAGCGCAGGCAAGACAGGTTGCAAGCGGAAATCTTGTTGACGAGGAAATAACGATTCGCAATAAGGATGAAATTGGTCAGCTTGCAAAGGATTTTAATGAAATGACGAAAAGTTTACGCTCTGTCATTACAACAGTATCAGGACATTCAGTGCAGGTTGCGGCCACATCTGAACAGCTGACAGCTAGCGCAGAGCAATCAGCTAAAGCGTCTGAGCAAATTACATTTTCCATTCAAGAGGTTGCAAGTGGATCTGAATCACAAATGCATCAAGCAATCGAAGCGAATAATGCTGTCGAAGAAATTTCTAAAGGCATGAATCAAGCTGCATCGTCTATTCAGGTTGTCGCAGATATATCAACTGAAGCTACTGAGCGGGCAGCTGCAGGGGATATCGTTGTACGAGATACAGTTTCACAAATGAATGCTGTACAAGCTCAAGTTCGTCAAACAGCAAAGGTTGTTAATTCACTAGGAGAGAAATCTGCACAAATTCGTAAAATTGTTGCATTAATAACCGAGGTTGCTGATCAAACGAATTTACTTGCCTTAAACGCAGCGATCGAGGCTGCAAGAGCTGGAGAGCACGGAAGAGGCTTCGCTGTTGTTGCCGATGAGGTTCGAAAGCTTGCAGAACAATCTAGTCATGCAGCAAAAGAAATTAGTCAAATAATTATAGAAATAGGAAACGAAGCAACGAATGCGGTAGAAGCGATGCAAGCTGGATCGGAAGCTGTTGATGGCGGGATTGTAAAGGTTGAAGAAACGGGTAACGCGTTTAAAGAGATTGCTAAAAAAATTGAAGAGGTTGCCTTACATACACAGGATGTATCTGCAGTCGTTCAACAGGTCTCAGCAAGCTCTGATTCGATGGTATTATTAATAAATGGGGTCGCTGCATTATCTGAGCAAGCAGCTGGAAACACGCAAAATGTTGCAGCAGCTTCCGAGGAACAAAACGCATCGATGGATGAAATTACAAAATCAGCAATGGAGCTTAGTCATATGGCAAATGAGCTTCAGAGCATCGTAAGCAAATTTAATGTGTCATCTAAAGAAGAAAATAGTAGACAACAAGAGAGAAAAATACAAAAAACTAAGAAAAAGTTAAAGCTATTTTATAAATAAACAATTAAGTAGACGATTTTTTGGAAACTATAAGAGAATTTTATATAATAAGGATATCTATATATGAGACTTTCCTTTGATTAACGTGATAGACCTCCACATTTCATTGGAGGTCTATCATGGGTATACGGGATAAATAGGATGGGGGATTAACTTGCTTGTTACTGAGCGTCATCGATTAATTTTAGATTTATTAAATGAAAAGGAACATGTGAAAATTCAAGAGCTAGTTGAATTAACAAATACGTCTGAATCTACATTGAGGAGAGATTTGGATCAGCTTGAAAAACAACATTATTTAAAACGTGTCCATGGCGGGGCATCCCTCTTGCAAAAGAAACGTCAGGAACGAAGTGTTATCGAGAAAGCAACGCAAAACCTTCAGGAAAAAAAGCAAATTGCAAAATATGCTGCTGAGCTTATCCATGATGAGGAATGCATTTATTTAGATGCAGGTACAACCACCTTTCAAATGATCCCTTTTTTAAAGCAAAAGAACCTTGTTGTTGTGACAAATGGTGTTGACCATTTAGAAGCTTTACTAGATAAAGATATTACAACCTATTTAATCGGCGGCTATGTTAAAAAAGTAACAAAAGCCTTAATTGGGCGAAATGCATTTGAAAGCATTCAAAATTATCGCTTTGATAAATGCTTTATTGGGGCAAATGCGATACATCCTGAATTAGGATATACAACACCTGATCCTGAAGAGGCACATATAAAAGAAAAAGCAATTTCTCTTTCACGAGAAGCCTATGTGCTAGCAGATCATACAAAGCTTGGTGAAGTATCATTTGCTAAGTTTGCTGATTTAAACAAAGCAAAAATTATCACAAGTGTTGATGAAACAATACGGTTGAACCGATATACAGAAAAAACTAAGCTTTATCTTGCGAAATAATCATCAGATTGAAAATCTCTATTAGTTACTGAGCATTGGGAGGCTAGAGAAGGCTATCTCCCTTTGCACGGATTTACCGGAACTTCCCAATATGATTTGTACTGGCATAAAAAAATCCATCTAGCATATACATGGCTACAAGAAAGAATGGGGGAAATGATATGAATGAAATCCTATTTTTAATTGTTGCTCTGTTAATACTAAGTATGATAACCGGAATGAGAATGCTTATAAACGTATGGGGAAAAAAATACCGCTATAAAAGCACGTGGGAGCTATTATATTCTGATGATGATATAGCGGCGAAAAAGCAGCGAAGGTATAGTAGATAAAAGCAGATAATTTCCTGCTTTTTTATTTTGCCTTTAACCTAAACTAATAGTAAAATTAACTGTTAGCAAATTGTTCTTTCATCAGCATTGTAGTATAGTTGAAGCACTAATTTATATAAAAGAGGTAATCGAAAATGAGCTTACAAGAGGAAATTAATAAACGTCGGACCTTTGCTATTATTTCGCATCCGGATGCAGGGAAAACGACGTTAACGGAAAAATTGCTGTACTTTGGGCAAGTAATTCGTTCAACAGGTACAGTTAAAGGGAAAAAAACTGGGAAATATGCAGCATCTGACTGGATGGAAATTGAAAAGAAGCGTGGAATTTCCGTTACATCAAGTGTTATGAGCTTCCCATATCATGACTTCCACGTCAATATTTTGGATACGCCTGGTCATGAGGACTTTAGTGAGGACACATATCGGACGTTAACAGCTGTTGATAGTGTTGTAATGATTATCGACTCCACAAAAGGGGTTGAGCCACAAACAATTAAATTATTTAAAGTATGTCGGATGAGAGGAATTCCGATTTTTACATTTATTAATAAATTAGACCGAGAAGGAAGAGAGCCATTAGAGCTTCTTTCCGAAATTGAAGAGGTTCTCGGAATTGAATCATACCCAATGAACTGGCCGATTGGAATGGGCAAACGCTTCTTAGGAATTTATGACCGATTCAAAAACCAAATTGTCCGCTTTAAGGGAGATGAGGAAGAGGAAATCATTCCTTTAAGTGAAGTATCAAAGCATGGTATCGATGAAAATCCGACTTATCAAGACACTCTAGGTGAGATTGAGCTTCTTGAAGAGGCAGGAAATGAATTTACTCGTGAACGTGTTGAGAATGGTGAATTAACGCCAGTGTTCTTTGGAAGTGCGTTAGCAAACTTCGGTGTTCAAACATTCTTTGATACATTCCTTCAATTTGCTGCACAGCCTCAGCCGCGAAAAACGAATGAAGGCTTAGTGGAACCGGAAAAGGAACAATTTTCTGGATATATTTTCAAAATTCAAGCAAATATGAACCCAGCACATCGTGATCGAATTGCTTTTTTACGTGTTTGCTCAGGTAAATTCGAACGAGGAATGAGCGTTAATCTTAGTCGGACAAACAAAACGATTAAGCTAAACCAAACGCAAGCCTTTATGGCAAAGGATCGCGATACGGTTGATGAAGCCTATCCAGGCGATATTATCGGGATTTACGACCCAAATATTTACCAAATTGGTGACACATTAATCGGTGGAAAAGCTCAGTTCCATTATGAAGAGCTGCCACAATTCCCGCCAGAATTGTTTAAACGTGTACAGGCAAAGAACGTTATGAAGTCGAAACAATTTAGAAAAGGGATTGAGCAGCTTGTTCAAGAGGGAGCAATCCAATTATTCAGACAAGAGTTAAATGACTCGCTCATTCTTGGGGCAGTTGGTCAATTACAATTTGAAGTATTTGAATATCGGATGAAGGCTGAATACAATGTAGACATTGAATTTACCCCATTAGGAGAACGAATTCCACGCTGGATTAAAAGCGAGAAATTTGAGAAGCGTTTCTTTGATTCACGTAGTATGCTCGTTCGTGACCGTTACGGCTCATATGCTGTACTCTTTGAAAATGAGTTTACATTACGTTATTTCTTAGAAAATCAAAAGGAAATCGAGCTTGTTGATCTGTTTGAAGAAAATGACTATCAAGGTGTTACAGCTCATAAATAATACGTTTGAACAATTAAAAATATAGCAATACTTATAAAGAGCTACCCATGTGGTGCTCTTTTTCTTTGTTTTTTTTCGAGTTTGACAGATTTTTATTAGTAGTTGACAAATAACTATAAAAAGTCGGTTGATTTTTCAAAAAAGTTGACAAATTTATCAGCAAACTTGACAGATTTCAAGGATGAATCAAGCTGAATACATAGATTTAACAGACTTAAATCTGAAACATGAATTTAATACGAACTAAAGTTCGTATTTTTGGTGATTTTTCTACAAAATGTGGTAAACTATTACTATTGAAACTTTCTGAATGGAGGCTTTTGTGTGGATCAATTTGAACTAGTCTCGAAATACAAGCCACAGGGTGACCAACCTACAGCAATTCAGTCATTAGTTGAAGGAATCAACGAGGGGAAACGATTCCAAACATTATTAGGTGCTACGGGAACAGGTAAAACATTTACGGTTTCCAACCTTATAAAAGAAGTAAACAAACCAACTTTGGTTATTGCACATAACAAAACATTAGCTGGACAGCTATATAGTGAGTTTAAAGAATTTTTTCCTAACAATGCCGTTGAGTATTTTGTAAGTTACTATGACTACTATCAGCCGGAAGCTTATGTTCCGCAAACAGATACGTTTATTGAAAAGGATGCTAGCATTAATGATGAAATCGATAAGCTACGTCACTCAGCAACATCAGCGTTATTTGAACGGAAGGATGTCATCATTATTGCCAGTGTATCGTGTATTTATGGTCTCGGTTCACCAGAGGAATATAAGGAGCTCGTAGTTTCATTACGCACAGGAATGGAGATTGAACGGAATCAATTATTAAGAAAAATGGTTGATGTTCAATACGAGCGCAATGACATTGATTTTCGCAGAGGAACGTTCCGTGTTCGCGGTGATGTTGTCGAGATTTTTCCTGTATCTAAAGACGAGCAATGTATTCGCGTCGAGTTTTTCGGTGATGAAATTGATCGGATTCGCGAGGTTGATGCGTTAACTGGTGAGATTTTAGGTGAGCGTGAGCATGTTGCGATATTCCCGGCATCTCACTTCGTTACACGCGAGGAAAAGATGCAAAAGGCGATTAAAAATATCGAAGCAGAGCTTGAGGAGCAATTAGCAAAAATGCGTCAAAACGGCAAGCTTCTTGAAGCGCAACGCCTTGAACAGCGGACTAATTATGATTTGGAAATGATGCGTGAAATGGGATTCTGTTCAGGAATTGAAAACTACTCAAGACATTTAACACTTCGTCCTGCAGGTTCAACTCCATATACATTGCTCGATTTCTTTCCAGAGGATTTTTTAATTGTCGTTGATGAATCCCATGTGACAATTCCACAAATTCGCGGGATGTATAATGGGGACCAGGCGCGGAAGCAAGTGTTGGTTGATCATGGTTTTCGTCTACCATCTGCCTTGGATAACCGTCCGCTTCGATTTGAAGAGTTTGAAAAGCATATAAAAAATATCGTCTTCGTATCAGCAACACCAGGCCCATATGAAATTGAGCATACACCGAAGATGATTGAGCAAATCATTCGACCTACAGGGTTGCTTGACCCAACAATAGATGTTCGACCAATTGAAGGTCAGATTGATGATTTAATTGGAGAAATACAAGCAAGAGTTGAGAAGAATGAACGTGTTCTCATTACAACGTTAACGAAAAAGATGTCTGAAGATCTGACCGATTATTTAAAAGAAATCGGGATTAAAGTTAATTATCTTCATTCAGAAATCAAAACATTAGAACGGATTGAGATTATTCGCGAGCTTCGGCTTGGAAAATATGATGTTCTTATAGGTATTAACTTGTTAAGGGAAGGACTAGACATCCCAGAGGTATCGCTAGTAGCGATTTTAGATGCAGACAAAGAGGGCTTCCTACGTTCAGAGCGCTCGTTAATTCAAACGATTGGGCGTGCTGCACGTAATGCAAACGGCCATGTCATTATGTACGCTGATAAAATAACGAACTCAATGGAATTGGCGATTAATGAAACAAAGCGTCGCCGTGAAATTCAGGAGGCCTACAATAAGAAGCATGGAATAACGCCACAAACGATTCAAAAGGAAATCCGCGAGGCGATCCGGGCAACAATGGCAGCAGAGGACCAGGAAGAATACGAAACATCTGTATCAAAAACAATTACAAAATTACCGAAAAAGGAACGCGAAAAAGTTATTTCCGATATGGAAGCAGAAATGAAGGAAGCGGCAAAGGCATTGAACTTCGAACGTGCTGCCGAGCTTCGTGATTTAATTTTAGAGCTTAAAGCGGAAGGGTGAAACGATTATGGCAATGGAACATATCGTTGTAAAGGGAGCACGTGCCCATAATTTAAAAAATGTTGATATTACAATTCCAAGAGATAAACTCGTTGTTCTAACGGGTTTATCTGGATCAGGTAAGTCCTCGCTAGCATTTGATACGATTTATGCAGAAGGACAACGTCGCTATGTAGAGTCACTTTCTGCATATGCCCGTCAATTTCTTGGACAAATGGATAAACCAGATGTCGATTCGATCGAAGGGCTATCGCCAGCGATCTCAATTGATCAAAAGACAACGAGTCGAAATCCACGTTCGACTGTTGGAACTGTTACAGAAGTATATGATTATTTACGCTTGCTCTACGCGAGAGTCGGACATCCAACATGTCCAAATCACGGGATCGAAATCTCATCACAAACAATTGAACAAATGGTTGATCGAATTTTAGAGTACCCAGAACGAACAAAAATACAAATTCTTGCCCCTGTCATCTCAGGAAGAAAGGGCGCACATGTTAAAGTGTTCGAGGATATTAAAAAGCAAGGCTACGTCCGCGTCCGGGTTGATGGAGAAATGCTCGAGCTTTCAGATGAGATTGAGTTAGAAAAAAACAAAAAACATTCGATTGAGGTTGTTATTGACCGTATTGTCGTTAAGGAGGGAATTTCTTCCCGATTAGCAGACTCGCTTGAATCAGCTCTACAGCTAGGTGAAGGTAAGGTTATCATCGATGTCATCGGTGAGGAGGAGCTGTTATTTAGTGAGCATCATGCATGTCCACAATGTGGCTTTTCGATCGGTGAGCTTGAACCAAGAATGTTTTCCTTTAATAGCCCATTCGGTGCCTGCCCTGAATGTGACGGTCTTGGAATAAAGCTAGAGGTCGATTTAGATTTAGTGATCCCTAATAAAGAGCTAACCCTTCATCAAGGTGCGATTGCTCCATGGGAACCGACTAGCTCCCAATACTATCCACAATTATTAGAAGCAGTATGTAATCATTACGGGATCGATATGGATACTCCTGTAAAGGATATTCCAAAACATTTATTGGACAAAGTTCTTTTCGGCAGTGATGGGGAAGAAATTTATTTCCGCTATGAAAATGACTTTGGACAAGTTAGAGAAAACTATATTCAATTTGAAGGCGTTATTCGGAATGTTGAGCGACGCTATAAGGAAACGACCTCTGATTATATTCGTGAACAAATGGAAAAATATATGGCTGAAAAAAACTGCCCAACATGTAAAGGGTATCGCTTAAAAAAGGAAACATTAGCTGTATTAATTGACGGAAAGCATATTGGTGAAATTACAAAGCTATCTGTCCAAGAGTCGCTAGCATTTTTCAGAGGACTTTCACTTTCTGAAAAGGAAATGCAAATTTCAAACTTGATTTTAAAAGAAATTAGTGAGAGATTAGGATTTTTAAATAATGTCGGACTCGAATATTTAACATTAAGTCGTGCAGCAGGTACATTATCTGGCGGAGAAGCACAACGGATTCGCTTAGCTACGCAAATAGGCTCTCGCTTAACAGGTGTGCTATACATATTAGATGAGCCGTCAATTGGTTTGCACCAAAGAGATAATGATCGCCTCATTGAAACGATGAAAAGTATGCGTGACATTGGAAACACATTAATCGTTGTTGAGCATGATGAGGATACAATGATTGCAGCCGACTATTTGATAGATATTGGTCCAGGTGCTGGTGTTCATGGTGGTCAGGTTATTGCAGCAGGAACACCCGAAGAAGTAATTGCAAATGAACACTCAATAACTGGGCAATATTTATCAGGGAAGAAATTTATTCCACTTCCGATTGAGCGTAGAAAGCCAGATGGCCGATTTATAGAAATAAAAGGGGCAAAGGAAAACAATTTGAAGAATGTTAGCGTAAAGCTTCCATTAGGAATGTTTATTGCTGTAACAGGAGTTTCCGGGTCTGGAAAGAGTACGCTAGTAAATGAAATTCTTCATAAATCTCTGGCACAAAAGCTTCATCGTGCAAAAGCAAAGCCTGGAGAGTTTAAAGAAATTAAAGGGATAGACCATTTAGAGAAGGTTATCGATATCGACCAATCTCCAATTGGACGGACACCACGATCAAACCCAGCAACGTACACTGGTGTATTTGATGATATTCGTGATGTATTTGCGGCAACAAATGAAGCAAAGGTACGTGGCTATAAAAAAGGCCGTTTTAGCTTTAATGTGAAGGGTGGCCGTTGTGAAGCATGTCGCGGCGATGGAATTATTAAAATCGAAATGCACTTCCTTCCAGACGTTTATGTGCCATGTGAGGTCTGTCATGGAAAACGATACAATCGGGAAACACTTGAGGTAACCTATAAAGGTAAAAATATCTCAGATATCCTTGATATGACTGTAGAAGATGCTGTCAGCTTTTTCGAAAATCACCCAAAAATCAAACGAAAGCTGCAAACGATTTTAGATGTCGGCCTAGGTTATATTACATTAGGACAGCCAGCAACAACGTTATCGGGTGGAGAAGCACAACGGGTGAAGCTTGCATCAGAATTGCACAGACGCTCGAATGGGAAAACAATGTATATCCTTGATGAGCCAACAACTGGTCTCCATGTAGACGATATTGCTCGACTATTGAAGGTTCTCCAACGACTCGTCGAAAATGGCGACACTGTCCTCGTCATCGAGCATAATTTAGATGTTATCAAAACAGCTGACTACCTCGTCGACCTTGGACCAGAAGGTGGAGACAAAGGTGGAACCATCGTTGCGGTCGGCACACCAGAAGTCATTATGAAAACTGAACAATCCTACACAGGGAAATACTTACGTCCTGTCATTGAACGTGACCGCGAACGGATGAAGAAGTTGATTAAGGAAAAAGAAGAAATTGTGCAGTAGAAGAGGAGAGCATCTATTTAGGTGCTCTTTTCTTAATGCTCAATCATAACTGTACTTTGAGCAATATATAATAAAAATTTTGGTAACATCATGCAAATGAGAGAACAAACAAATGTACTTCCTCGAAAAACGCCACTTAGTAAAAATGTCACTACTAACAACAACAATCTAATACGTTTATCCTGTTTTTAACTCTAATTTACAATAATTGTTTAAAATCCAATGAAAAACCAATTTTTATCCTATACAATATGAAAGGGAAATCAGGAAGCAAACTCAAAGTTCGTTCCAACAAGGAGGACTCGATTTGAAACATACAAAGAAACTGGTCATAGGCAGCATTAGCACAATGCTACTATTGGGAGGTTGTGTAAGCGTGGAAAATTCAAAAGAAAATACAAATTCTAATTCAACGGAAACATCTGAAAAGGACAATCAGGATGAAAGATATGTAAGTGTCCAGGACTATACAGGTGAAGGCTACATGCCACGTAATGGGGAAGAAACAGATAAAATCGCCAAAGACCACAAAGACGAAATTTCAGAAGCGGTGCAAAAGTTTTTTATCGATACTTATAGAACAGAAGTGAAGGTACATAATGTTGTAGGTTCGCAGGATGCGGCAACAGTATTTGTTGAATCAGTGGGGGTGCCTCACTTTTATACATATGCAGTTGTGCCGATTGATAAACAGAATGAAGAAGTAAAACTAGACAGGGTCTTTACGCAGGAGGGGCAAGTAGAGAATGCAATTAAGAGTGGATTATATTATCAACTATTTAAAGAGGAATTTTCCCAATTAGATTCTTACTTTAAAGAACTTCAAAATCAGGGAAAAGTAGTAGGAAGAACTATCGAATCATTGGAGAATGTAGGTGGCTTTGGATATATGACTCAGTATTATTTTATTTCTCCTATAAAGGATGAAGCGCTTGATACCTTATATGTGAAATATATCGAAAATCCAAACATTGAAATTGCTCAAATGAAAGAAATATTTGAAAAAAATACTTTTTCTCCTGAGAATTTGATAATTAGCATTCAATTATATATGAGTGAAAAGGACACCCAACCAAGTAAAGAAATTTTTGAGCAAGTATGCAAGGATTTAGAATCATTACAAAACCTTCCAAAAGGCTCATATAGCGTGACCCTTAACGATAATCGAATTGATAGTGAAACTGCCATAGGTATCAAAGATAATTCTTTAGAGTTAGTTTATCCAAATTATTTATTGAGAGAATAGGAAGGTGAAGTATGTGAGAGGAAATGAAATTAGTGAGAATGTTAATAGACAAATAGAGTATACACTAGATACTGATTTGGTAGAACTTGCTGGCTATCAAGCTTACTTATATCCTCCAAAGGATTCTGTAGTCTTTGTAAATAATAAACCATATTTAGTAGTGGATACAATTTATAATGACAATACAGGACTTGATGCATTAACTGTTGTTAATAGAACAACCAATGAATACACCATCATCTACGTCGGCACTGACGCAACAGCAGAAAATGGCAAGCAGGACCTCATCACAGACGCACAACTCCTAAGTAAACTAACACCAGACCAAATCACAGCTGCACGTGATTACTTTAATGAAATGGAAGAAAAGTTTGGGGAAATCTCTTCCATCACTGGTAATTCACTCGGAGGTGGTCTAACGAATTCAGTCGCAGTGGAACATCCAGACGTTAAAGCAGTAACGTTAAACCCTGCAATCTTGCCAGATGGTATGATCGATGAATCACAGGAATTTAATAATATTACGAACTATTTAAGTGCATACGATGTTTTGACAACGACAGAAAAATCACTAGGATTAGGTAACCGAATTCCTGGTGTTCAGTATCGTATTAATAACGGAATTCCCGAATTTGATAAGCTGTCAACGAACCATACAGGCTATTTACGTGAAGACGATGGTCGGCAGTATTATCAAGTAGGTGATGACGTTATTTACGTTGATGCAGATTCTCATGTCATCACAAGCATTTGGACAGGTGAGTCGCTTCATGGTGGGGGGAGCTCACGGAAAATTGTCATGGACAAAGGAAATCTTGATATGCTCGCAAATGCATTGTCTGAGGATGTAGCGGTGAAGATTTCCAGATCAGGGGGTTATCTAGAGAATTCCAATGGAATCGTTGAGGAAGAAAGTAATCAGTTTTATGAACGAGTTCATAAGCTTCAGGATATATTTGAGGATCTATTTGACCAATTAGCAGGCGATCGATTATTAATGGGACTTACTTCAGTTGAAAATCTCTTAATCTTAGAAATTGATTTTCTCCATACTTTGCTGAATCAAGCGGAATCAAAGTGTCTATCATTAAATGCTATTTTGAATTCTCCGCCGGTAGAATTACTTGAGCACGTCTTTAATCAAAATATAAGTGTTGAATCCATTTTTGGAACAGCGCGAAATCATTTGGATGAGTTAAAAGCGAATGTTAGTCAATTATCTAATACGCTTCAATCGATTATTTCTGAAGGAATCACAGATTTATTTGTTGGCGGGACAAACTCGTGGGCTGACGCTGTTGTTGGGGAGCTTCGTGCTCACTATGGCATTATTATGAAAAATAAGGAAACTGTACTTGAGCAAGTTACTGATTTTGCTAAGGAAGTAACGAGTACAGCAAATAAATTTGCGCAAGCTGATCAAGCGATTTCTAACGCTATAAAAAATGGTCACTCACCTGGAATAACTACATCTACTGCTCAATCATCAAAGGTGTTTACAATAGAGGAATCTCCTTATCTTCAGGAAGGAATGAAGTTTAAGGAATTGCATTTAGACATTGTATATGCCGTTTTCACACAAAAAATACACATTAAGCTATTTCCACTTTTAACAGGCGTTAAACTTATCCTATCTTTAATTGAATCAGCGCTTCAAGCTCTCATCTCGTCTGTGAAAGGGTTAACTGTTTCATTGCTACATGGAAATCTTCCAGGTAAGTTGATTAGCCTGTTTACAGATTACGACGATAAAATAAAAGGCTTTGTCAATGGTGCATTAGCTCCACTTGATGAGCTGAAATTAACAATTGAAGGGATTCATGATGGAATCGGACGTCTCATCGTTAACTTTTCGACATTGGCACATAATTTTAGACCATATGTAGATAGTGCGTTGTTTAGTCAGACGAACTATCATCATATCCATCTTTATAATTTAGCAGCAATGGCCGTCTTAGATGATATGGAATTACTGTTTAAGGATATTGTAAAGCAATTAAGATATAATAAGTCAGAATCAATTGATGTCCTCAGCGAATTGTCAGAAGGTATTTTAACCAATATGACAAAGCTTTATGACCAAGTGAATCGCTGTACTATAAATTGACATGTATATACAAAATTTATCAAATGAATTGACCTTATTAGGAATAATCTTTACAATAAAATGGAAGAAATTTTGAAGGGGTTTGAGATGGAAAGAGAATATCTCCAAATGGCATTGATTGAGCCAACAAGGATGAAGTTGTTTCAGGTTAGTAAGGATTATGGATACCGCTCAAAAGAAGCGATGCGCTTAAGCATGATTTTGGATGAATTAATTAACCTTTATAATGAAGCTCAATGTGAAGGAAAAAGAATATGTAAGGTAAAACCCACATCATAAACATTTGTGGGTTTTTTTGTTTTTAAAAATGAAACCTCCTCCTACTGTCTTTCGTATTAAAGATAAGGAGAGTGAAGGAACAATGGATAAGCAGAATAAAGTAATCGCCTCGCTAAATTATTTTAGTGTGTTTTTTGCACCATTTCTATTGCCGATCGCTATTTACTTTATTGTTGATCATACTGATGTGAAATCACATGCAAAAAAAGCATTGGTTTCGCATATTATCCCTTTTCTATCAGTAATCAGCTTGATAGGGATGATTATTTATAGTGGACTTTCATATATATCAGAAGCAGCTATGTTTTCATTAGTTATTGGTGGCTTTTTACTCATTGGTATTATTAATCTATTTGTTGTGATTTGGAATATTGTAAAAGGAATTAAGCTTTTAACAACTTTATCATGATTGTGAGGAGATCGTAATGAAGGAACAAAGACAACGAATTTTAAAATTAGTTGAAGAGGGAAAGCTATCAGCTACGGAAGCCTTAACATTAATTGAAGCATTAGAAAGTGAACATCAGGTACAGAAAGAGAAGATTTCTGCTCTATCTACAGAGGTCATTGGTGGGGAATATGAAAATAAGGAAAAGCAATTTCATGACAAGCAATCCTCATTAGGGGCTAAGCTTATGGATTGGGTTGATACTGCTGTCAAAAAGGTTAAGGATATTGATCTTGATTTAAATTTTGGAAAATCAATTGATGTCCATCATATTTATCAGCTACAACATGTTGAGTTTCACGATATAGATATCAATATTCCAAATGGTAGTATAAATATTCAACCATGGAATGAAAGTGATGTTCGTATTGAATGTGATGCAAAGCTGTATCGAGTAGAAAATAATGAACAAGCAAGAGAGCAATTTTTACGTGAAGTGGAATGTGTCGTTGAAGGGAATCGTCTTATTTTCCATACCGAGAAAAAAACGATGAAAATCAATGTTAGAATCTTTATCCCTGAGCAAACATATGAACAAATCAAAATCAAGCTGTTTAATGGGCCAATAAGAGGGGAAGATTTAAAAGTAGACAACTTGAAAGCAAAGACGGCGAATGGAGTCGTTTCATTCTCGGGTGTTAACGGGAAAAAAGGCGAATTTGAAACAGCAAATGGTCAGATTAAGCTTAGTCAATCAAACTTTGACAACGTAGAGGTTGAGTCAATAACAGGACTTATCCAATTTACTGGTTCAACTAATAAGCTTGATGCACAAAGCTTTAACGGTAATTTGCAGCTAACGTTAACAGACCCAGCATGTGAATCCATTTATGCAAAAACAACAACGGGAACGATCGATATTTATACACCAGAACAATGTAGAGTAATAGGTGAATTGCGATCAAATCTCGGCACACTTGCAGCACATGTAAAGGATGCGGAGATTATTCATGAGAAAAATGATACAATCCAGAAAGAGTTAAAGTTCCGTACAGCGGAGGAAACAACCTTATCGGTATTTGCAGACTCAAAGGTTGGTTCGATTTCAATAAAAAATACGTAAGGATGATATGACGTTGAAAAAATTATACCGGTCTCGTACAGACAGAAAACTGTCAGGTGTACTCGGTGGCTTGTCTAAAATGGTTGGCATTGATCCATCAATATTGAGAATCGCGTTTATTATTTTATTGTTTCCAACAGGATTTTTCCCGCTGATTCTCATTTACTTAGCATGTGTCTTTATTGTCCCGGAAGAATCGGATGTTAGATAGATGTTAAAAAGATGGTTAATCAGCATTCTTGTTAATGCCCTCATTTTAATTGTTGTCGCCGGCTACTTTGACTCGTTTTATTTAAGTGGAATATGGGCTGCTATTGGTGCGAGCTTTATATTATCTGTGTTAAATGTTCTCGTTAAGCGATTTCTCATTTTGTTAACCTTACCTGTTACGGTTCTAACATTAGGGTTTTTCCTCTTTATCATTAATGCAATCACATTAATGATAACAGAAGGTTTAATGGGAGATGCCTTTAATATTGATGGATTTGGTGCCGCAATTTTGGCTGCTATCGTGATGGCATTACTGAATCTAATGATCCAAAAGGCAATTATTGAGCCTTTACAAAAGGATAAATAAAGCGGGGGTTAGGCTCCCGCTTTTTCATTATGTCTAATGATGTCGAATGACAGATTATAATGAAAAGTTGACAGATTTTATAGTAAAGTTGAGAGATTTTTTAAAAAAGATGACAAATTATCCGTATAAGTTGACAGATTCATATTTATTTAGTAAAAACAACCGTTCCTGCTCATACTAATGATAGGTGATGAGTATGAAATATCCTTTATTAGTAATCATAACGATCATGCTTCTTTTTACTTCGCTTTTTTCAACAAATTTTTTTATTTATGCAACGAAATCCTCAATAATTCCAGATTATTTTCAAGTTGATGAGTATTCTTCCGATTTCGATAAAATAAAAATTAGTGAAAATCTTTCGAAAACAGAACCCCCAATTCACTTTAAGCCTGAGGGTGAAAAAGAATTTTCTGACAATCAATATCGTTCACTTACAAAAGGAAATAGTGAAGGGACGAAAACGAAATCCTTATCAAAATATCCGTACCATCGCTTTGATGTTTTGATTAAAGAAGAAGCGAAACCTACTGATCGTTTAAGCGTAAGTTGGCAAGGGAAATCATTGCCAGGGAGAAAAATTACGATGTTTGGCTGGAATCATGTGAAGAAAAAGTGGGTCGAGCTTGCAGATACAATTTCTGGAAAGAATGAGGTAACCATTCAAGCAGCGGTTAGTGCACGTGATTATCTTCACCATCAAAGGCTAAGTATTCTTGTTCAGGATCAGATCATCATTCCGACAAAGAAGTATGATTATTCCTTTGTTTGGATGTCTGATACACAATATTATGCACAAAATTATCCATCTGTGTTCAAATCCGTTACAGAATGGATTGCGCAAAATAAAGAAGAAATGAAGATAGAGTATGTCTTTCATACAGGGGATATTGTTCATAAAGGGAATGATGAAAAACAATGGCAGCGAGCGAGTACGTATTTAAATACGTTGGATGTCGCAAAAATTCCATACGGAGTATTACCTGGGAATCATGATGTCGGAAGTGATTTTAAAAAATATAAGGAGTATTTTGGTCAGGAACGATTTCAAAGAAAGCGATATTACGGTGATGCTTATGAAAACAATCGTGGTCACTATGACCTCGTTTCTGTGAATGGAAAAGAGTATCTATTCTTATATATGGGCTGGAAAGTGAAAAAGGAAGATATCATATGGTTGAATAACGTATTACGACGTTATGCTGATCGGACCGCAATTTTAGCCTTTCATGAATATCTTGAAAAAGACGGGGAGAGAAGCCGAAAAGGGAATGAGCTTTTTGAAAAGGTCGTTGTGCCTAATCGAAATGTCGTCGCTGTTTTATCAGGTCATTATCATGGAAGTGAAATGCTAGTTGATGAGGTAGATGATAATCTCGACGGTATCACCGATCGGAAGGTGTACCAGCTATTAGCAGATTATCAGAAAGCGCCACAAGGTGGGGGTGGGTTTATACGCCTCCTTCATATTGATGAGGAAACAAATTCGATTGATGTACAGACATACTCACCATATTTGGATCAATATTTTTATTACAGACCTAATGAATATCCAAATAAGGACCAATTTACAATGGATATTGATGTAACAAAGTCAGAGAAAATGATTGCTTCATCTTACTTTGACGTGAAGCTGTATCGGAAAATTGGGAAGGATAACGTTGTAAATAAAAAATGAAAGGAGAGGCTGTAACATTTGAGACAGCCTCTCTCCTGCTAGTTTGAGATGAATGCTTGATATCCTTTTCCTTTTAGCTCGTTTACAAGCTTTTCTGCATTTTCCTTTTCAGAAAAGGCGCCTACTTGAACCTTGTATAGCTTTTGGGTGTCAGTATGCTGAGCCCCTTTCCCTTCTACTAGCTTATAGAAAGTTACAATCGCATTGACTATTCCAGTTGCACAAGCATGTCGATAGGCTTGCTCCTTAAGCAATTGTGCTTCGACCTTATTTGTCATAAATCCACATTCACATAAAATTGCTGTCATTTTTGTCTCTTTTAAAACATGGAAGCTTGCTGTTTTTACACCGCGATCTTTACGTTTTGTCTCCTTAATTAGCTCAGCTTGGACGATTTTAGCAAGTGCGAATGCCGTTTTTGGTTTGCTTGAGTGTACATATGTTTCAATCCCAGAGGCTGATGTCCATTCCTTCCCATTCCCATGGGCGTTTGCATGGATGGAAACAAATAAATCAACATTGGCTTGATTCGCCTTTTTTGTCCGTTCATAAAGCGGTACATCTTGCTTATCTGAATGGGAAAAAAGAGTTGTCACTCCAGAATAACGATGTAAAAGCTTCTTGATTTCATTGGCAACTGCACGATTAAATTCATATTCCCTCATCCCATCAACGGTACGTTTTCCAGGTGTTTCATAGCCGTGTCCTGCATCAATCATTATTTTCATTTCATTCACTCCTTTCATTTTTCATCTTTTATATAGGGAGTTATTTAATGAAAGTAGCGGAGAAATATAAAAAAACGCATGTGATCATTCATTGACCACATGCGCTTCATCACCTATTTATTTACTCCTAATGTTTCCTTCGCCATTTCCATGTACTCCTCTAATCCTGAGGTGAGCGCAAATTCTGCAATCGCAACTGGATAGGCTGCATTAAGCTCGATGATATGCTCCTTCATCCTTGGCCAGTATATTCCTCCAGCCTCTTTGTAATAATGCAGAACCTTTTCAAGAGCGTTTTCTCCAAATGCGCGATATTCAAAGACAAAGTCATTTGCAACATCTGTCACTTTTGCTTCGGTCCAATCGATTAAACCAGTAACGTTTGCATGTTTATCAATTAATGTATGACCTGCATGAACATCACCGTGAATTAGACCTGTTTCCTTTGGCCATATTTCATCATTTTTTACCCATGCTTGCCAGCGATCCCATAGCGATTGACTGACGCCGAATGTAGACTTCACCTTTTCCATCCGTTCGATCATAGAAGTTCTTGCTTCTTCTGCTGTTTGAATAAGAAGACCAGCCTCTCGTGCTTTTCCTTTTGGCATCGTGTGCAATGCTGCTAATACATTTGCGAGTGTTTTGTGATATTGCTCTGGGACATTTTTATGATCGATTTCCCAAACATAATTTTGAATGCTTGGATCAATTGTCCCTGCAGGTACGCCTGATAATTTTTTATATGCAATAATATCCTTTTCGTATATTGACCAATTTGGTGTTTCAAATGGGACATCATCTTGGACAAGATCGAGAACCTTCTTCTCTATTATTGTCCGCTGCATGACATCCACACGTCTCGGAAGTCTTAATACCCATTCGTCACCATGATGATCTTTTGCATAGGCAACGAGAAAATCTAATCCAGATTCGTTAAAGACAATTGACTCCGCTACGACATTTAATTGATATTTTCTTGCAATTTCAATAACCTGATCCTTGTTCATGCAATCACTTCCTTTTAAGATTATCTTTCCTTTTTAAATGACTGCTGTCTTTTGTCTAAAGGCTATGGATTGGTATCGTGAAGTGTCTATATATGGGCATAAAAAAGAGGATAGATTTGTCCTATCCCTTCGTCATTTTTATCTATAATAAGGTTTCTGATGATAGTTAGACCAATCCAAGTTCTCTGAAGGAAAACAGAGTCAAAACGTATTTAGTTTCCGTTTTTTAAAGGTTGGTTAACAATCATCAGGATCCCTCCGTTCATTATAAGTGCTTTAATGGTAACATAAATAAAAGAGTTCGTGGGTAATTTTTGTAATTTATTTTGAATAAAGCAATTTATATTTTGGAAACCGATAGACAAATGCTAAAATATAAAATGAGTCTTCTTACTAGAAAAATACAGGAATACAATGATAAGGGGAAAAATGAGACCTTATTAAAAAAGGAGGATAAACCGTGCCTACAGTTCGGACAAAGGATTTAATTGATAAATTTAAATTTGAAGTTATCAGTGGAGAAGAAGGAATTAATCGGCCAATTGTAACGAGTGATATTTCACGACCTGGTATAGAAATGGCGGGTTTTTTTACATATTATCCAAAAGAACGAGTACAATTGCTAGGGAAAACTGAGCTTTCCTTCTTTTTACAATTAACACCACAAGAAAGAAAACACCGTATGGACGAGCTTTGTACAGATATTACTCCTGCAATTATTCTTACGAGAGAAATGGAAGCGCCTGAAGAATTAGTTGATGCATCGAATCGCAAAGGTGTCCCAGTATTGCGTTCGCCTATGAAGACAACTAGATTGTCTAGTCATTTAACTAATTTCCTTGAAGGGAAGCTAGCTCCAACGACAGCTGTTCATGGTGTATTAGTTGATATTTATGGAGTTGGCGTGCTTATTATCGGGAAAAGCGGTGTCGGTAAGAGTGAAACTGCGTTAGAGCTTGTAAAACGTGGACATCGACTTGTTGCTGATGATTGTGTTGAAATAAGACAAGAAGATCAAGATACATTAATCGGAAGTGCTCCAGAGCTTATTGAGCATTTATTAGAGATTCGTGGCTTAGGGATCATTAATGTCATGACATTATTTGGTGCAGGTGCTGTTCGGAGCTTTAAACGAATTACACTTGTCATAAATCTTGAGCTATGGGATCAAAATAAACAGTATGATCGACTCGGCTTAGAAGAAGAGAAAATGAGAATTATTGATACAGATGTTACGAAATTAACAGTTCCTGTTCGTCCGGGAAGAAACCTATCAGTCATTATTGAGGTTGCAGCAATGAATCATCGATTAAAACGAATGGGTGTCAATGCAGCTGAGCAGTTTACAAATAAACTAGCTGGCGTTATTGAGGATGGAGATCGCGAAGAGGAGTAAAAGAATAGGGCCGAGCTATTTCGGCTCTATTCATTATGAAAGATAAAATACATAATGAGCATGAAATCTTGGTTGAAGTCTATATAGATGGAAGGCCATTTGGGCTATGACACAGACTAGTAAACGATAGGGAGATGATGAAATGGAAGAAAGCATAAAACCATTGAACCCGATATTTCTTGATTTAGGTCCGATTCAAATTCATTGGTATGGGGTAATAATTGGTGTTGGTGCGTTGCTTGGATTGTGGCTTGCTGTTCGTGAAGGAACGCGACGAGGCTTACATAAAGATACGTTTGTTGATCTTGTTTTATTTGCGATCCCGGCTGCTATTATCGGGGCAAGACTCTATTATGTTATTTTTCAGTGGGATTATTATTATCATAATCCGGGAGACATTATTAAGATTTGGAATGGCGGACTTGCGATACATGGTGGATTAATCGCAGCCTTTATTACAGGGGCGATTTATGCACGGGTGAAAAAATTGTCATTCTGGAAGCTAGCAGATATTGCAGCTCCATCGATTATTCTCGGACAGGCAATTGGCCGCTGGGGGAACTTCATGAATCAAGAGGCTCATGGTGATGCGGTAACGAGAGAGTTTTTAGAAGGCTTACATTTACCTGATTTTATTGTTAATCAAATGTATATTAATGGGGAATACTACCATCCAACCTTTTTATATGAATCAATATGGAACTTTGTTGGATTTATCCTTTTAATTTTATTAAGAAGAGCGAACTTTAGACGTGGGGAGTTATTCTTAACCTATATCATCTGGTATTCTGTCGGCCGCTTCTTTATTGAAGGGATGCGTACAGATAGTTTAATGCTGACAGATTCACTTCGAATTGCTCAAGTCATTTCGATTGTACTAATCTTAATAGCTGTTGGGATCATGATTTTCCGACGTGTAAAAGGCTATTCAAAGGAACGGTACTTAGATGTAAGTCAATAAGAAAAATATTTATTTATTAGTAATTTTACAGCAAGAGGAGAGGTTGCCTGTGAAGAATAGCTTTAAAAATGGTCTTCAATCTGGTATCCAGACAACCTGGACGTTAAGTAAGGTGATTTTTCCAATTACATTGTTTGTGAGTGTCCTACAGCATACACCTGTGTTGCCATGGTTAACAAAGCTTATTACACCGATTATGGGGATCTTCGGCTTATCAGGTGAGGCAGCCATTCCCCTTGTCATTGGGAACTTTCTAAATCTTTATGCAGGGATTGGTGCAATTTTATCACTCGATTTAACAGTAAAGGAAGTATTTATTTTAGCGTTAATGCTATCCTTTTCTCATAATTTATTAATTGAGTCGTCAGTTGCTGCAAAGGTTGGTATGAAACTTTGGATTATCCTAATTGTTAGACTTGGACTTGCCTTTAGCTCGGCTATCGTTGTAAACCTTGTCTGGCATGGTGGGAACGAACTTGCTCAATACGGATTTACTTCGAAGCAAAACGTTACACCAGATAATTGGCTTGAAATAATTGGCTTTAGCTTACAAAAGGCTTGTCTAGGTGTTCTCCAGCTTGCCCTTATTGTCATCCCATTAATGCTTGTTATTCAATTTTTAAAAGACTTAGGACTTTTAAAGACATTTACAAGGTGGATGGCTCCTGTCACGAAAATGCTCGGAATGAAAGAAAATACGTCAATGACATTGGTAGCAGGTCTTACAATAGGCTTAGCCTTCGGAGCAGGGGTCATGATTCAAGCTGTTAAGGAGGATAATGTTAGCTATAAGGATTTAACACTAGCGTTCATCTTCCTAGTTTCATGTCATGCAGTTGTAGAAGATACACTGATATTCATCCCACTCGGCATCCCTGTTCTTCCGTTGTTAATCATTCGATTAGCCGTTGCAATTGTTTTAACGATGATAATTGCTGCTATTTGGCGGAAGGTTGAGGAAGTATCGCTTAGAAAGGAATCAACTTATGAAAATTAATACACTTTTATTCGATTTAGATGGAACGTTAATTAATACAAACGAATTAATCATTGAATCTTTTCTCCACACTCTTAACAAATATTATCCGGAAAAATATAAGCGTGAGGATGTTTTTCCGTTTATTGGTCCAACTCTTTACGAAACATTTGAGAGCATTAACCCTGAGAAGAAGGAAGAAATGGTTGAAGTTTATCGTAAGTTTAATCATGAACAGCATGATAAGCTTGTCACCGAATTTGAAACGGTTTTTGAAACGATTCAAACTCTGAAGGAAAAAGGATTTAAGCTAGGAATTGTCACAACAAAAATCCGAACAACTGTCAATATGGGATTAAAGCTTACGAAATTAGATCAATTTTTTGATGTTGTTGTCACGTTAGATGATGTTGAGCATGCAAAGCCAAATCCTGAGCCGATATTCAAGGCGCTTGAACAGCTTGATGCGAAGCCTGAGGAAGCAATAATGGTCGGGGACAACCACCATGATATTGGCGCAGGTAAAAATGCTGGCACAAAAACAGCTGGTGTTGCTTGGAGCATAAAAGGAAGAGACTATATTGAAAGCTTCCAACCTGATTACGTATTAGATAAAATGAGTGATTTACTCGCTATCGTCGGAGTGGAATAATGTCACGGAGAACGACAAGGTTTCCTGTTGAAGGTGCTAATTCATTATGGCATGTATATAAAACTGTGCCATTTTGGAAGGTTGTTCGTAATTTTATTGTGATTCAGCTTGCCAGGTACACCCCATTTTTATCGTTGAAAAATTGGATGTATCGGACATTTTTACGGATGAAGGTTGGAGAGCAAGCATCGTTTGCATTAATGGTTATGCTTGATGTCATGTTTCCTGAAAAGATATCAGTTGGGAAGAATACAGTAATCGGCTATAATACAACAATTCTTGCTCATGAGTATTTAATTAAGGAGTACCGATTAGGAGAGGTCCATATTGGGAATGAAGTGATGATCGGTGCAAACTCTACGATTCTACCAGGGGTCCATATTGGGGATGGGGCGATTGTCTCTGCTGGAACACTCGTACATAAAGACGTCCCAGCTGGCTCGTTCGTAGGGGGAAACCCAATGAAATTAATCTATACAAAAGAAGAGCGTGAAAAACGAGAAATCGGACAAGAGGCTGTTCCGAATAGGGGATAATCCTATCGTAACAGCCTTTTTTACCGTTTGCCAAGAGTTTTGTCTATAGAGTATTTAAGAAACAGTAAACAGCTATAGCTAAAAAAGACAGAATATTCCCTAAATAATTATGGAGAAAAATGACTTTTTGCTTGAAATAGATTCTTCACTTTGGTAATATATTAGCATATTAGCGAAGTGAAGGATTTCGAAAAATACTAAGTATTCAATGACGGGGGTACCGGAGCATGTTTATGTTTGAGAAACCACTTGGAATGGTTGATACATTACCAAAATTATACGAGGTCAAAAAGAGAACGCGTCAAGCGATGACGAAGATCATTGAGCAGTGGGGCTTTCAATTTATTGAAACACCAACATTGGAATATTACGAAACAGTTGGTGTTCAATCTGCTATTTTGGATCAACAGCTTTTTAAATTACTTGATCAACAAGGACATACATTGGTGCTAAGACCGGATATGACAGCACCAATTGCCCGTGTAGCAGCTTCTAAGCTTTACAATAATCTTTATCCATTAAGACTTGCATACTCTGCAAACGTTTATCGTGCCCAACAACGTGAAGGGGGGCGACCAGCCGAATTTGAACAGGTTGGTGTTGAATTAATTGGTGACGGAACGACGAGTGCCGATGCAGAAGTGATTTCCTTAATGGTTTCAACATTAAAGGAAGCAGGTTTAGAGCATTTCAAAATCGCAATCGGACATATAGGCTATGCAAATGCTTTATTTAAGGAAGTGCTTGGAAACCAAGAGCGTGCAGATGTACTACGCCGTTTCTTATATGAAAAAAATTATGTCGGCTATCGTGAGCATGTAAAGGGATTACCATTATCCTCTATTGATAAAGAGCGTCTGCTTGCATTATTAACATTGCGCGGTGGAATCGACAAAGTGGAAGCTGCTAAAGAGCTTGTCTCATCAGAGGAAGCAACACTCTCATTAGAGGAAATCAACAAGCTATGGACAAATTTAGAAGCCTTTGGTGTAACAGACTATTTAAAGCTTGATTTAAATATTGTCAGTCATATGAGCTACTATACGGGAATTTTATTTGAGGTTTATGCAGAAAATGTTGGCTTCTTAATTGGTAGTGGCGGACGCTATGATCATTTGTTTGAAAAATTCAATCGCGCCGCACCAGCTACAGGCTTCGGTCTTCATATTGATCGACTTATCGAGGCATTAAACATCGAGGAAACGCCGCAATTGCAATGCGTCATTTACAGTCAGGAACGTCGTATGGAGGCGATTTCCTATACAAATGAGCTACGAGAAGGCAACAAGCGCGTTGTGATGCAGGAGATCACAGGTATTAAGGATGTCGACGCTTTTACTAAACAGTTTGAAGAGGTTGCATATTTTATCGGTTCACGAAAGGAGGAGCTGTAAATGTCGAATGTATTAACAATTGCGATGCCAAAAGGGAGAATTTTTGAAGAAGCAGCCGATATGCTCCGCAAAGCTGGCTATCAGCTCCCACCTGAATTTGATGAATCAAGAAAGCTGATTTTAGATGTACCAAAAGAAAACATCCGGTTTATTTTAGCGAAGCCGATGGATGTAGTGACTTATGTAGAACATGGGGTTGCAGATGTCGGCATTGCGGGAAAAGATGTAATGCTAGAAGAAGATGGTGATGTCTACGAGGTACTAGATTTGAAAATTAGCGAATGCTATTTAGCTGTCGCAGGTCTTCCTGATGGGAAAATTTCAGATGTTGCCCCGAAAATTGCAACGAAATATCCGAAGGTTGCATCAAGCTATTTTCGTGAACAAGGGGAGCAGGTTGAAATCATTAAGTTAAATGGTTCGATTGAGCTTGCCCCTTTAATTGGCTTAGCAGACCGTATTGTCGATATCGTTTCAACAGGACAAACGCTAAAAGAGAATGGACTTGTTGAATTAGAACGTATTTGCCATATCACTTCACGGTTAATCGTAAATCCAGTTAGCTATCGGATGAAGGATGAGCCAATTGATAAATTAGTAGAACGTCTATCAAAAGTAATTGGAGGCTTGTGAGATGAAAATCACTCGAATTACCGATAAAAAAGTATCTTTAAGAAGGACGATCGATACTGGAACTGAGCAGCAGCGAAAGGACGTCCAAGACATCATCGCTACCGTTCGCAACGATGGCGACAAAGCGCTTTTTGCTTACACTAAAAAATTTGATCAAGTATTACTTTCAAGCTTGCTTGTTACAGATGAGGAATTTACTGAAGCTTATAGAGAGCTAGATAAAGAGCTTGTTGACATCATCCGAGAGGCAGCGGCAAATATTCGCTCCTTCCATGAAAAACAAAAACGTGAATCATGGTTTAGCTATGATGATGATGGTACGATGCTAGGACAAAAAATGACGCCATTGGATGCAGTTGGCGTATACGTACCAGGCGGAACAGCAGCATACCCCTCCTCTGTTTTAATGAACGTTATCCCGGCGCAAGTAGCTGGAGTTAAAAGAATCGTTATCACATCACCTCCAAACGGAAAAGGGACATTGCCAGCTGGAGTATTAGTTGCTGCGAAAGAGCTTGGAGTAGCAGAAATCTATAAAGTAGGTGGCGCTCAAGCGATAGCTGCATTAGCTTATGGAACTGAAACAATCGCTTCTGTGGACAAAATTATGGGGCCAGGAAATATTTATGTAGCTCTTGCGAAACGAGAAGTGTTTGGTGTTGTCGATATCGACATGATTGCTGGTCCAAGTGAAATTGTTGTGTTAAGCGATGAAACAGCTCGCGCTAATGAAATTGCTGCAGACTTATTATCACAAGCAGAGCATGATAAAAACTCATCAAGTATTCTTGTGACAACCTCAATGGATCAAGCGGAAAAGGTAAAGGCTGAGGTCGAAAGACAGGTTGCATTGCTACCAAGAGAGGAAATTGCTAAAGCGTCTGTTGAAGCATATGGACATATCTATGTTACAGATGACCTTGAAACAGCCATTGCAGTTGTAAATGAGCTTGCACCTGAGCATCTTGAAGTAATAACGGAAAATCCATTAGCTTGTTTACCATGGATTAAGCATGCTGGGGCCATTTTCTTAGGACGATATAGCTCTGAGCCAATTGGTGACTATTTTGCTGGACCGAATCATGTTCTTCCAACAAATGGAACAGCACGGTTTTCAAGTCCGTTAAATGTCGATGATTTTATGAAAAAATCTAGCATTATCCAATATAGTAAGCAATCATTTGAAAAGAACTTTGCGAAGGTGGCTAAGCTTGCTCGTCTTGAAGGCTTGGAAGCTCACGCGCGTGCAGTCGAGGAACGATTAAAATAAGGGGGCAATTTTAATGGCAAGAATAGCATCAATCGATCGGAAAACGAATGAAACTAAAATCTCTCTATCTTTTAATATCGATGGGGAAGGTCAATCATCATTAAAGACAGATGTTCCTTTTATGGATCATATGCTAGATCTATTTACAAAACACGGGCAATTTGATTTAACAGTTGATGCAGATGGTGATGTGGAAATCGATGATCACCATACGACAGAGGATATCGGTATTTGCTTAGGAAACGCTTTGCGTGAAGCGCTCGGCGATAAAAAAGGAATTAAGCGTTACGGAAATGCTTTTGTTCCAATGGATGAAGCATTAGCTCAAGTAGTCGTTGATTTAAGCAATCGTCCACATCTTGAGTTTAGAGGGGAATTCCCAAATCAAAAGGTCGGGACATTTGATACTGAGAATGTTCACGAATTTTTATGGAAGCTTGCTCTAGAAGCGCGCATGAATCTCCATGTCATCATTCATTATGGTCAAAATACACACCATATGATTGAAGCGGTATTTAAAGCATTAGGTAGAGCGTTAGATGAGGCGACAACCGTGGACCCGCGTATTAAGGGGGTTCCTTCTACGAAAGGAATGTTGTAAATGATTGCGATTATTGATTACGGAATGGGGAATCTGTACAGTGTCAGCAAAGCGTTAGAGCGGATGGATGTAGATTACTTTATTTCAAGTGAGGAAGCTGAGCTGGAAAAAGCAGACGGATATATTTTACCCGGTGTCGGTTCATTTAAGGATGCAATGGCGATTTTAAATGAAACAGGGTTAACGTCCTTCATTCAAAAAATTGCAGCAAACGGGAAGCCGCTACTTGGAATTTGCCTTGGGATGCAGCTTTTATTTGAAGAAAGTGAGGAAAATGGACTAGCTAACGGTTTATCACTCCTACCTGGTAAAGTAGTGAAAATTCCAGAGAATACAAACGGGATATCGCTGAAGGTCCCGCATATGGGCTGGAATGAGCTTGACATCAGAAATGAAAATCGTTTGTTATCAGGAATTGAGAAAGGCTATGCATATTTCGTTCATTCTTATTACGTTGAAACAGACGCTGCTGATACATTGTTAGCAACAGCGGAATATGGAGTCGATGTCCCGGCTGTCGTTGGCAGAGGAAATGTTTTCGGCACTCAATTTCATCCGGAAAAAAGTAGTGAGCTAGGCTTAGCGATTTTAAAGAATTTCGTTCAAATTGTGAAGGAAGCTTGATGATAGAATCATAGGAAGAGAGGATATGACCGATGATAACAAAACGAATTATCCCTTGCTTAGATGTGAAGGAAGGACGTGTCGTGAAAGGGATTCAGTTTTTAGGATTAAGAGATGCAGGCGATCCTGTTGAACTAGCAAAATTCTATGATCAGGAAGGTGCAGATGAGCTTGTCTTCCTTGATATTTCCGCATCGCATGAAGGCCGAAAAACGATGGTTGATGTTGTCGAGCAGGTTGCAGCACAACTAGCCATTCCTTTCACAGTTGGCGGTGGAATTAACTCATTAGAGGATATGAAAAAAATCCTTCGTGCAGGTGCTGATAAAGTTTCATTAAACACAGCAGCAGTATTAAATCCAGATCTCATTACAGAAGGTGCAGGCTTTTTTGGCTCCCAATGTATCGTAGTCGCAATTGATGCGAAATATGATGAATCTCTAGGTAGCTGGCGGGTGTATACACATGGTGGCAGAAAGGAAACGGAATGGGAAGTTGTCGATTGGGCTCGTGAAGCTGTTAAACGTGGTGCCGGGGAAATTTTATTAACGAGCATGGACAGTGACGGTGAAAAGAATGGATTTAATTTAGCTCTTAATAAAGCTGTTAGCGAAGCGGTTTCTGTTCCGGTGATCGCCTCAGGTGGTGCTGGAAGTGCAGAGCATTTTTTAGCAGCCTTCAATGCAGGGAAAGCTGACGCAGCATTAGCGGCATCTATCTTCCACTATAAAGAAACATCAGTGAAAGAAGTAAAAGACTATTTAGAAAAACAGGGGGTGAACGTACGATGATTGAGCAAATTAAATTCGATCAAAATGGACTCGTTCCAGCAATCGTACAGGATGCAACTAGTAAGGAAGTATTGACATTAGCATACATGAATGAAGAGTCATTAAAAAAGACGATTGCGACAAAGGAAACATGGTTTTATAGTCGTTCGAGACAGGAGCTCTGGCATAAAGGGGCAACTTCAGGAAATACTCAAAAAGTTGTCGAGCTACGCTATGACTGTGACGAGGACGCCATTTTAGTCCTTGTTGAGCCTGCTGGACCAGCATGTCACACAGGTGAATATACATGCTTTAATAAAACTATAGATGGTCAAGCTGCTTCATCACTCCAAGATCGTTTTGCTATCTTTAACACTTTAGAAAAGGTCATTGCAGAACGTGAGGCAGAACGTCCAGAAGGTGCTTATACGACCTATTTATTCAACGAAGGTGTCGATAAAATCCTGAAAAAGGTCGGAGAAGAAGCAGCAGAAGTTATTATTGCTTCTAAAAACAGAGACCACGGTGAACTTAAATGGGAGGTTGCTGACTTATTGTTCCACTTATTGGTACTGCTACGTGAGCAAAAGCTGCCTCTTGATGATGTGTTAAAGGTACTTGAAGAAAGACATGTTGGGAAGAAATAGGACTCATTTTATATGGGTCTTTTTTCTGTTTATCTAAATTTCAGGAAGTCCTTTCATTAATCGATGATTACTTTCATATCGTGGGCAAATACTTTCATTTATCAGAAAATCCTTTCATTTCGTGAGCGAATACTTTCAAAAGAGAAACCTCTTTCCACTTTCACCCATTACTTTTAAAAACCTCTATTTCTACACTCTTTCTTATGGTATACTAACCTACGGTGAAATGAATGAAATGGAGGATTTCAGTGGGAAAACAATTGAGCAAAAAACAACAAAAAGCACAGGTTGTCCCGTTTCTCCAAGATGGACAATATTACTATAATAAAGGCCTAAAGGCTTATCGAGAACAAAATTATCAAAAGGCGAGCAAATATTTCGAAAAGGCTGTGGATTTAGATCCGAGGGACTCAGTAAAGCTTTCCCAATTAGCGACAATTTATACCGATATGGGAAAGTATAGCCAATCAAATGAATTGCTTTCATATATACTTGATGAAGTTGACAAGGACATGACGGAATGTCATTACTTTATGGCGAATAATTTCGCACATCTTGGGTTATTTCAGGAAGCATATAAATGTGCAACTGAATATGCAAAACTAGCACCATTTGGTGAATTTTTTGAGGAAAACGAGGACCTAATTGACCTTCTAACAATGGAAGGTGATGATGAGGAGCCTTTTTTAAAAGATCCAGACGATCTTATTCTTAAGCAGGATGCCGCAAAATCACTATTGGAAAATAGTCAATTTGAAGAGGCGATTCTTCTTCTTGAAGAAATAGTGAAAGAATACCCTGAATTTTGGTCAGCTCATAATAATTTATCACTTGCTTATTTTTATGTTGGAGAAGTGGAAAAGGCGAAGGAATATTTGCAAACAGTTCTTGAACAAAATCCTGGTAATCTACATGCGTATTGTAATTTATTGGTTTTTTATTATTATGAACGCCAGGATGAGAAGGTTGAACAAATTGCAAATATGTTAGCAAACGTACACCCTCTTCTTTATGAACATCGTTATAAGCTCGGCGCAACATTTGCCCTCGTCGGGTATTATCCGATTGCTTACAAATGGTTGCGTTCTCTCTACAAGCAAGGCTTTGAAGGGGATGATACGTTTTATTATTGGTTATCCTATTCAGCGTATTTTACAGGTCATATTACATTTGCAGAGCAGATGTGGGAGCGAGTGATAAAAGAAAATAAGAGTAAAATCGGCTTAGAGCCTTGGAATACGAAAGATAATCTTCATCAATTAAATGCTGCGAGCCTCTCTTTAGAAGAACGTTTGTATGCGATTTTTATGGCAATGCAAACAAATAAGCTAGCTGATTTCAAAGCTAACCGACTACAATCAGAAATTGAGCAAGATTTCTTAGAAGCAGTTTTATCTGAGAACACCGACGGAAAGAAAAGTGCAGGACTGATTTATCAAATAACAAATGCCTTATTTCAAAATGGGAAAGATAATGAATTAGTTATGTTTTCCCTTCACGTTTTACTAAAGGCTTATAATATGGATTTTTCATTAAAAAATGTTTTAGGCTGGGCATCTGCTCTTCACTATGTGTGGTATCAGGAACAACATGAAGCAATCAGTCAATCGGGAATCGCACATTTGTATGGAATATCTGTTTCAACTGTTGGGAAATATGTAAAAATCGTAAGAGAAATCCAACAAGATACGGAAACTGCAAAGGTATAAATTTTCCTTTTATACGATTAATAAATATCAATAAAACTTGATGATGAGCAAAAAAATAGCATATATCGCAAATATTTTATACGATGAATATACGAAAATAAGTAAAAGATAGGATATATGTTTTAAAGTAGCAGATAATCAAAGTAAACAACTTGATGAGGAGTGAACAATCGTGTCAGAAGAAAAAATCTATGACGTGATTATTGCAGGTGCTGGTCCAGCGGGGATGACAGCAGCTGTTTATACATCACGTGCGAACCTATCAACTCTAATGATTGAACGTGGAATTCCAGGTGGACAAATGGCTAACACAGAAGAAGTGGAAAACTACCCTGGTTTTGATCATATATTAGG
This sequence comes from Metabacillus sp. 22489, assembly GCF_052044855.1. Taxonomy (NCBI): domain Bacteria; kingdom Bacillati; phylum Bacillota; class Bacilli; order Caryophanales; family Bacillaceae; genus Metabacillus; species Metabacillus sp. 22489. The sequence continues at coordinate 31,451 of NZ_JBQENT010000024.1, read as the reverse complement.
ACCTGAGCTATCAACAAAAATGTTCGAGCATGCGAAAAAATTCGGTGCTGAATATGCATATGGCGATATTCAAGAAATTATCGATGGTGAAGAATATAAAACTGTTATCGCTGGAAAGAAAGAATATAAAGCGAGAGCAGTTATCATTACAACTGGTGCAGAGTATAAAAAAATCGGTGTACCAGGTGAAAAGGAATTAGGCGGCCGTGGTGTCTCTTATTGTGCAGTATGTGACGGTGCCTTTTTCAAAGGTAAGGAATTAGTCGTTGTTGGTGGCGGGGATTCTGCAGTTGAGGAAGGAGTTTATTTAACTCGTTTCGCTTCAAAGGTAACAATTGTACACCGACGCGATGAATTACGTGCACAAAAAATTCTTCAACAACGTGCATTCGATAACGAAAAGATCGATTTTATCTGGAATCATACAGTTAAAGAAATTCATGATCAAGATGGAAAAGTTGGGAAGGTAACATTAGTCAATACAGTAAATGGAGAAGAGCGAGAGTTTAAAACAGATGGCGTCTTTATTTACATTGGAATGGTACCTCTTTCTAAACCATTTGAGAGTCTTGGGATTACAAATGAAAATGGCTACATTGAAACAAATGAACGGATGGAAACAAAAGTAAAAGGGATTTTTGCGGCTGGGGACATTCGTGAAAAAATGCTTCGTCAAATCGTAACAGCAACTGGTGATGGTAGTATCGCAGCTCAAAGCGCTCAGCATTATGTTGAAGAGCTAGCAGAAAAGCTAAAAGTTGCAAAGTAAATCTTGATGGAAGATAATTTTACACATTCGTAATTCTGTTTTAACTCTCCTGTAACATGGATGAAACAATTATGAGTTACTATATAAATAGTAATTGACCCCCTTTTATAAATAGACTTATTTTAGAGCATAGGCGCCCTTTCCTATGCTCCCTTTTTTTTTTGTCCACAATCTGTTCAATTTTCCTCAAAAAAAAGTGAAACAGATTCCTACATGATTCGTATATATTTAGAAAAGCGGAAGTGCCTTGATTAGCCCCGACAAGCATAAGACGAATCAGAATAGAAGGTGCACTTTACCTTCAATTCTGATTTGGGTTATGACCTCGAGGGGCTAGGCACTGGAGCTAGACAATAAGAAAAGCGGAAGTGCCTTGATTAGCCCCGACAAGCATAAGACGAATCAGAATAGAAGGTGCACTTTACCTTCAATTCTGATTTGAGTTATGACCTCGAGGTGCTAGGCGCTGGAGCTAAACAATAAGAAAAGCGGAAGTGCCTCGCACAGCCATATTAAGCTACATACTTAAACTAGAACCAATGATTCAATCTTTCTTAAAATACTACATAAATACCAATGAACAAGGCTCCATTAATTGTGAAGAATACGTATAAATAGTATAATGAAGCGAGACTTATCTTCGTGTTCTTGGCGAAATTCCGCTTCAAGTATTACTGCCAGTTTAACGGAATAAGGGCAAGAAAAAATTACTAAAACAGAATAATAAGAACAAGGCTAACTAAGTGACAGTAAGCTTTACAACGTCTGCTTTTGGTTGTGCCTTGAGCTTTCTGATAAGTACAAAAACGAGGTGAATCAAGATGCAGCGCGTAACGAATTGTGTCTTAATGGATGGAGACAACGTTCTTCTCCTTCAAAAGCCAAGAAGAGGCTGGTGGGTAGCTCCAGGCGGTAAGATGGAGCTAGGTGAATCAATTAAAGATACTGTTACACGAGAATATCGTGAAGAAACAGGCATATACATTAGAAACCCTCAATTAAAGGGAGTTTTTACCTTCCTCATTCAGGATGGGAAAGACATTGTATCTGAATGGATGATGTTTACTTTCCTAGCTACGGATTTTCAAGGAACGAATGTACATGAATCAGAAGAAGGAACAATTAAATGGCATCCGAAAGAGGATGTTAAAGCATTGCCGATGGCTCCTGGCGATTATCATATACTCGATTATGTAATGAAAGGCACGGGAATGCTGTACGGGACCTTTACGTATACACCTGATTATGAACTCATCTCCTATCGACTCGATCCTCAATAAAGATGGATGTGAAAATTCATGAAATTATTTGTTCATCATATGGAAATCGATGGATGTTTAAGCGATAATAAAGTTAGGAATTAGAATCGGACACTAAAACATTCTCATTCAGATGAGTGGTTACGAGTAGAAAGGAGGAACTGAACTAACATGTCTAATGAAACAAATATCGAACAGTCTACAACACCACAAGAAATACAAATGGTTATTATTACAGGAATGTCAGGAGCAGGTAAGACGGTAGCAATTCAAAGCTTTGAAGACTTAGGGTATTTTTGCGTCGACAATTTACCTCCAACGCTGCTTCCTAAATTTTTAGAATTGATGAAGGAGTCAGGATCAAAAATGAACAAGGTTGCTCTTGTCATGGATTTACGCGGTCGCGAGTTTTTTGACTCCCTTTTCCAAGCGCTTGATGATTTATCTGAAAGCACTTGGTTAACCCCGCAAATTCTGTTCCTTGATGCTAATGATGCAACACTTGTGACAAGATATAAGGAAACAAGACGTTCTCATCCGTTAGCTTCGAAGGGACTGCCGCTTGAGGGGATCGGTCTTGAACGCGAGCTTTTAGAGGAGCTTAAAGGAAGAGCACAGCTTATTTATGATACATCGAACTTAAAGCCTCGGGAATTAAGAGAAAAAATTCTCAAGCAGTTCTCTTCAAGTGTGGAGCATACTTTTACAGTAAATGTCACATCGTTTGGCTTTAAGTATGGTGTACCAATTGATGCTGATTTAATGTTTGATGTACGATTCCTACCGAATCCGCATTATATTGACAGCATGAGACCATTAACTGGTTTACAAGAGGAAGTATCGTCTTATGTGCTAAAATGGAGTGAGACGCAAAAGTTTTTAGAAAAACTAATCGATTTGCTTACCTTTATGCTGCCTTATTATAAGCGAGAAGGAAAAAGTCAAATTGTGATTGCGATTGGATGTACGGGAGGACAGCATCGCTCAGTTACATTAGCAGAATACATTGCGAACCATTTTAAACAGGAATATCATACTCAAGTTTCCCACAGGGATATTGAGAAGCGAAAGAATCATTAAAAAATGGGAACTGAACAATTGCCAAAGGTTGTTATTATAGGCGGTGGAACTGGCTTATCTGTACTATTAAGAGGATTAAAGCAGTTCCCTGTCGATATAACGGCTATCGTCACTGTTGCTGATGATGGCGGGAGTTCTGGCAGACTCCGCGATGAATTAAATATTCCTCCTCCAGGTGATATTCGCAATGTGTTAGCAGCTTTGTCAGATGTTGAGCCACTTGTTGAAGAGCTCTTTCAACATCGCTTCAATAAAGGAAATAACTTGACAGGACATTCATTAGGGAATTTAATTTTAGCAGCAATGACGACGATTACCGGTGATTTTGTCCATGCAATAAAAGAAATGAGCACAGTTTTAAATGTTCGTGGTAAGGTTTTACCTGCTGCAAACATGAGCGTTATCTTAAATGCAGAGATGGAAGATGGTACAATTGTCTCAGGAGAATCAAAAATACCCTTCTCTGGTAAGAAAATAAAACGAGTTTTTCTTTCTCCACAAAATATTGAACCACTTCCAGAAACAATTGAGGTCATCCGTAAAGCCGATTTAATTGTTATCGGACCAGGTAGTTTATATACAAGTATATTACCGAATCTACTTGTTCCGAAAATTGGAGAAGAGGTTTGTAAGGCAAAAGCAAAAAAGGTTTACATTTGTAATGTTATGACACAGGCTGGGGAAACGTTGAATTACTCAGCAAGTGACCATGTGAAAGCATTATATGATCATATGAAATGCACATTTATTAATACGATTCTTGTTAATGAAGAGGAAATCCCAGATCATATTAAATTATTATATGAGGAAGAGCTTGCCAAGCCTGTACACTATGATATTGAGGCGCTGAAAAGGCTAGGGCTCGAAGTCATTACAGATAAAATTGTCTGCTATGACAATAGTGTCATTAGACATGATACGAATAAAGTGGCTAAGCTATTATATGGAATCCTTCAGCAGGAATTATCGTAATAAATGTGGTAAGAATGGGGGGTGCAGAGGTTGTCATTTGCATCTGAAACAAAAAAAGAACTAACAAACCTAGAACTTAAGCCTTGCTGTATAAAGGCTGAACTATCTGCACTCATCCGTATGAATGGATCACTCTCCTTTTCAAACCGAGTGATTATGGTAGATATTCAAACAGAAAATGCAGCGATAGCAAGGCGAATCTATACATTAATTAAAAAGCAATATCATGTATCTGTTGAATTGCTAGTGCGAAAAAAAATGAGATTAAAAAAGAACAATGTTTATATTGTTCGTTTAGTGGAAGACGCAAAAGAAATATTAGAGGATTTGAACATTTTAGAAGAAGGCTTTTCGATTGTAAGAAATATTTCTAGTTCATTAGTAAAAAAGAAATGTTGCAAACGTTCTTATATTAGAGGAGCTTTTCTAGCAGGTGGCTCTGTTAACAACCCGGAAACATCTTCCTACCATCTTGAAATTTTCTCTCTATATAAAGAACATAATGATTCGTTATGTGAGTTAATGAATACCTTTGATTTAAACAGTAAGACATTGGAAAGAAAGAAAGGATTCATTACCTACTTAAAGGAAGCAGAAAAGATTACTGAGTTTTTAAATATTATCGGTGCACATCAAGCGTTATTGCGTTTTGAGGACGTTAGAATTGTTCGTGATATGAGAAATTCAGTCAATCGATTAGTAAATTGTGAAACTGCAAATTTAAATAAAACGATTGGTGCAGCTTTGCGTCAAGTTGAAAACATTCGATATATTGATGAGCAAATTGGGATTGATTCGTTGCCAGATAAGCTTCGTGAAATTGCCAAGCTTCGTGTCGAATACCAAGATGTAACGCTTAAAGAACTTGGAGAAATGGTCTCGAGTGGTACTATTAGTAAATCGGGAATTAATCATCGATTACGAAAACTAGACCAAATTGCTGAGCAGCTACGATTGGGTCAACCAGTATCATTGAAGTAAAAAGTTTATAAAACAGCTTATTGTTGAATGTTGCTGAATGTAGCGTATGGTGTGAGACTTCTAGATAAATAAATGTGTCACGGGAAACGAAAAGGTGAAATACGCCAATTCGTTTCCTTGACCTTACAAGCGAGAATGAACACCTTGTGTGGAAATGGGCAAACAAGTTAACAGTGCTAAATAAATAGATGAAAAGAGGAGATAGCTATGGTTGAAAAACAAGTAGAGGTTCACCTTAAATCAGGTTTACAAGCACGTCCTGCTGCATTATTTGTACAAGAGGCAAATCGCTTTGCATCAGACATATTTTTAGAAAAAGACGGAAAAAAAGTAAATGCAAAAAGTATTATGGGCTTAATGAGCTTAGCGATTAGCAAAGACGCTGTTATTACGCTGATTGCAGAAGGTAATGATGAACAAGAAGCAGTCGAAGCATTAGTGAAGTTTGTACAACAAGAAGGATAATATGTATAAAAAGGGCACATCGTATATAACGGTGTGCTTATTTATTTGATCGAAAAATAAAAAAGGTTGTCTAAAACGGTCAAAACCGTTATGAGACAACCTTTTGCTAAATTATTTATTGTTTAATTCATTACGAGTTAAAACTTTGTCAATTAAACCATATTCTAAAGCACGCTCAGCAGTCATGAAATTATCACGCTCTGTATCACGCTCGATAACTTCTAGAGGCTGACCAGTACGTTCAGATAAAATATTGTTTAACTTATCACGTAAGAAAAGAATGCGTTTTGCGGCAATTTCAATTTCAGTTGCTTGACCTTGTGCGCCACCTAATGGTTGATGAATCATTACTTCACTATTAGGTAATGCATAACGTTTTCCTTTTTCACCTGCAGCAAGTAAGAAAGCACCCATTGATGCAGCCATTCCAATACAAATTGTTGACACGCTAGGTTTAATATATTGAATTGTGTCATAAATCGCCATACCTGCTGTAATTGAACCACCAGGGCTGTTAATGTAAATAGAAATATCCTTTTCTGGATCTTCTGCTTCTAAGAATAGTAATTGAGATACAATTGAGTTAGCAACATTGTCATCGATACCGCTGCCTAGCATAATGATGCGGTCTTTTAATAGACGTGAATAAATGTCATATGCACGCTCACCACGATTTGTTTGCTCAATAACTGTAGGGATTAAATTCATTTAAATATTCCTCCTTCATTATCAGAAAGATTGTACGCTAAGTACTTTCAAGTGTTTATTCCTATGTATTTCCATCATACAACTAAGGTCAATAAAGGTCAAACGAAAAGCATAAAAACGTTTGAAAAGATAACTACTCAATAAATATATGTATTAAAAAACAGAACATGTGATTATATTTGCCATTTTTTTGTTTTTTCAAACAGAAAACTTCATTTGTATGTTAAGATGAAAAATGGAATTATACTTCCATAATTTTCATCATACATAAAGGAGAAACGAAATGGAAAGAAACATTACAAAAATCCTCATTATTGTGGGGTGGGTTGTTATCATTGTCGGAGCAATCTGTAATATTGATACAACAATGGATTTAAACAAAACACAATATGTACCAGAGGGAGAAAGTCCGGCTCCAATTCGAATTACTGAAATCTTACAAGATATTTTATATCCTGTTAGAGATGGTTTCATGTTAATAGGGCTAGCCTATTTTATTCGCTTTTTTCAAGCATCAAAACCATCCCGTTCAGAATGATAATAGCCCCCTGATTGACCAAAAAATTTTGGTTACTCGGGGGAAGTTAAATGAATCCAAATTCTACTATTGAAATTTGGACCTAACATGTCGTATAATGATTTGGCTGACTAATTTAATATGCGCTCGTAGCTCAGTTGGATAGAGCGGTGGTTTCCGGTACCACGTCTGCCGGGGGTTCGAATCCCTCCGAGCGCGTCAAAATAGCAAGGGTTGAGACATCTCAGCTCTTGCTATTTTTTTATGTAAGACGCTGTTAAATTTTACTTGTTTGTTCCCTTATGTGGCGTTCGCTTTCCTCTGGCGTCCGGGATCCTTATTAAGTAGGAGCTCCCTTTGACACGCTTCTCTAGGCAGGAGCATCACGGAAGCTTAACAATACGCTTTAGTATTATGTAATACAAATTCATCTTAGTTCGGTATCTCCTTTTCAACTTAACATATTCATATAATAAAAGAAATTTCTCCAGCTTTTTTATTCAATAAGCAGGTGGAACCTTTTGAGAAATCGTTGATAAACTGAAAAAAAGGAGGGGCTAAAATGATGAAAATGGAAAATAAGCAAGTGCCAATCTTGTCAGTGAAAATGACAAAGGAACTGCAGCAGGCAATTACGTTACTACAATATTCAACCGTCGAGCTTTATGAGTATGTACAAGAGCTTTCGTTAGAAAACCCAGTCCTTGAACTATTAGATGTGCCGATTAGAACGATTGAAAGGTTACCGAAAAATATGCAAACGTTTGAAAATACAATAGTGGAAAGAAACAGCTTAAAAGACTATTTACGTGAGCAATTAATCGATTATCCATTATCTAAAAGAGCAGATGTCGAATATCTTATTGAAAATCTTGATCAAAATGGCTATCTAGTTGTTGATATAGAATTACTTGCCGAAGAAAATAAAATAGAACAAGCTGCTCTTGAAAAAAGTCTCGAATTGCTGCAATCGTTGGATCCTCCTGGAGTTGGGGCACGTACTTTACAAGAGTGTATCCTACTTCAGCTAAAGAGGTTATCACCACGTTACGAATTAGCTGAAACAGTCATTTTCCATCATTTTCATTGCTTTGCCGAAAAATCATGGAGAAGCTTATCAGCAAAATTAAACGAGCCGATTCATATAATTCAAGAAATCTCCTTACTTATTCAAACGCTGAACCCAAGACCAGGGGCTTCCTTCGAATCCAATCTATCCTCTTATATAACACCTGATTTTACAGTTAATAAACATCATGGCCATTTACAGCTTATTTTTCATGATGAACTCCTTCCACAACTAACGCTTAATCCGTTCTTAAATAAATGTAAAGATAAAGAGATAGAAAACTATATTAAAGAAAAACGTATAGAAGCAAGGTGGCTACTAAACGCACTACAGCACAGAAAAGAGACAATGATGAATATAATGGAGGTCATCCTTAATAAACAAGCAGATTATTTTCTGAATGGAAAATTATTCTTAAAGCCGTTAAAATTAAAGGAAGTAGCGGAAATCCTCAACATTCATGAGTCAACCGTTAGCCGAGCTGTTAAAGAAAAATATATTCGAACACCATACGGATTGGTGCCAATGAAATCCTTTTTCTCTGGGAAGCTTGTAAATAGTGAAATATCGACAGCTTCTGTTAAAGAAAGGCTAAAGGAGCTCATTGATGAGGAAGATAAGCGACGACCATACTCAGATCAAAGCATCGCTAATGAGCTAAAAGACAGGTATGGGATTGTGATTTCAAGAAGAACTGTTACAAAATATCGTGAACTATTGCGAATTCCTTCAGCAGCAATCCGAAGACAATTTAGTTGAAGACAAGAAAGGGATGTGGAAAAGAACCTATGAAAAAAGTGATCTTCTATTCGAAAGAAAACTGCTCTTTATGTGAGAAGGGACTTGCTTTAGTTGAGGAGCTTCAAAAGGAAATTCCTTTTGACTATGAAGTTGTCGATATTTATAAAGATGATGAGCTTTTAGAACTTTATCAAATTATGATTCCTGTCGTAAAAATCGACAATGAAATCGCATCATATGGGATTTTAGAAAAAGATTTAATAAGAAAGCGTTTACTTTCATAAACTCGTCAAACATTCCTTGAATATGCATTTTTACCCTGTTAAAATAAAGATGTAGCAGGGGAGATTTTTTTTTGAGCAGGCGGGACATAATAAGTCATAGCGGGACCAATTAAGTCCATGTCGACTCAGAAAGGGATAGCAAATAATGATATCATTAATAGAAGTACAAAAAAAATTATTGCCTGATCTTTTGGAGGTTATGCAAAAACGCTATCAAATTTTACAATACATTCGATTGATGCAGCCGATTGGACGCAGAAGTCTCTCTACAAGTCTCGGTTTAAGCGAACGAATTCTTAGAAATGAAGTACAATTTTTGAAGGATCAAAAATTAATTGATATTCAAGTCTCTGGGATGAGCTTAACAAAGGACGGGAAATCACTATTAAAGTCTCTCGAGGAAATGATGAAGGATGTTTTAGGTTTAACGGTTCTTGAATCAACACTTAAAGAAAAGTTTAAGCTAGAAAAGGTCATTGTTGTTTCTGGAGATAGTGATCATTCTCCATGGGTCAAAAAGGATATGGGAAGAGCGTGTGTTTCATGCATTAAAAAGCGATTAAGCAGTGATAATATTATCGCTGTTACTGGAGGCACAACCCTTGCTGCAGTAGCCGAAATGATGACTCCAGATAGTAAAAATCGTGAAATTCTCTTTGTTCCGGCGCGTGGTGGATTAGGTGAGACAGTGGAAAATCAAGCAAACACAATCTGTGCTAAGATGGCCGAGCGTGCTAGCGGGAATTATAGGCTCCTGCATGTACCTGATCAGCTTAGTATGGAAGCTTATCAATCAATTATTGAGGAGCCCTCAATTAAAGAGCTTTTAACGATGATGAAATCCTCAAGTATGGTTATTCATGGAATAGGAGACGCTAAAACAATGGCGGAACGTCGCAGAACTCCTGAGAAGGATTTTCGTAAAATTGAAGCGGGCAATGCGGTTGCTGAAGCATTTGGCTATTACTTTGACCAAGAGGGAAAAATCGTACATAAAGTTCAAACAGTAGGGATCCAGCTAGACGACATTGAAGAGATGCCAAATGTTATTGCAGTAGCAGGAGGAGCTTCAAAGGCAAAAGCAATTAAAGCCTATATGAAACAAGCATTAGCATCTGTCCTTATTACAGATGAAGGTGCAGCAAACGCGTTAATAAGGGATTAATCATCCCTAATTATAAACGTTCATTTCTTATGTAATTTTTCCAGGAAAATGAACACACTAAGTAATAAAGCGTTCAAATGTTAATATATGTTTGAACAAATTTAAAGGAGGAAATTAAACATGGCAGTAAAAGTTGGTATTAATGGTTTTGGTCGTATTGGTCGTAATGTATTCCGTGCAGCTTTAAAAAATCCTAACGTTGAGGTTGTTGCAGTTAACGACTTAACAGATGCTAACATGTTAGCTCATCTTTTAAAATATGATTCTGTACACGGAAAATTAGATGCAGAGGTTTCTGTTGACGGAAACAACCTAGTTGTTGACGGTAAAACAATCACAGTTTCTGCTGAGCGTGACCCAGCGAAATTATCATGGGGTGCACAAGGCGTTGAAATCGTTGTTGAATCTACTGGATTCTTCACAAAACGTGCTGACGCTGCAAAACACTTAGAAGCAGGCGCTAAAAAAGTTATCATCTCTGCACCAGCAAGTGACGAAGATATCACAATCGTTATGGGTGTTAACGAAGATAAATACGATGCAGCTAGCCACGATGTAATTTCTAATGCATCTTGTACTACTAACTGCTTAGCTCCATTTGCTAAAGTATTAAACGATAAATTCGGTATCAACCGTGGTATGATGACTACTATTCACTCATACACAAATGACCAACAAATCTTAGATTTACCACATAAAGACTACCGTCGTGCTCGTGCAGCAGCTGAAAACATGATTCCAACTTCAACTGGTGCTGCTAAAGCGGTATCTCTAGTATTACCTGAATTAAAAGGTAAATTAAATGGTGGAGCAGTTCGTGTTCCAACTCCAAACGTTTCTTTAGTTGACTTAGTTGCTGAGTTAGACAAAGAAGTAACTGTTGAAGAAGTAAACGCAGCTCTTAAAGAAGCAGCAGAAGGCGATTTACAAGGAGTTCTTGGTTACAGCGAAGAGCCACTAGTATCTGGTGACTACAACGGTAACACAAACTCTTCTACAATCGATGCTTTATCAACAATGGTTATGGAAGGTAAAATGGTTAAAGTTATCTCTTGGTACGATAACGAAACTGGTTACTCTAACCGTGTAGTTGACTTAGCTGCTTACATCGCTTCAAAAGGACTTTAATTCTTATAAATAAGTAAGAAAATGGGGAAAGGGGACCATCCCCTTTCCTTGTTTTGTTTCGAACTAAGGGAAAAAAGAACATGTGAAGGTGTCTAGCTGCTTAGGCAAGTCTACGAAGAAAAAGGCGCTTTTAGAGCATTGATAAAATGGAGGGCTTTTCATGAATAAAAAATCAGTGAAAGACATTGATGTAAAAGGAAAAGTCGTCTTTTGTCGCGTTGATTTTAACGTACCGATGAAGGATGGACAAGTGACAGATGATACACGTATTCGTGCAGCTTTACCAACAATTGAGTACCTTACAGAGCAAGGTGCAAAGGTTGTTTTAGCTAGCCATTTAGGACGTCCGAATGGTGAAGTTGTTGAAGAATTGCGCTTAAATGCAGTTGCTGAAAAACTACAAGCTCTTTCAGGTAAAAACGTTGTGAAAACTGATGAAGCATATGGCGACACTGTTAAGGCTGAGATTGCTAAGCTTGAAGAGGGTGGCATTCTTCTATTAGAAAACGTTCGTTTCTATCCAGGTGAAGAAAAGAACGATCCTGAGCTTGCAAAAGCATTTGCTGATTTAGCTGATATTTATGTAAATGATGCATTTGGTGCTGCACACCGTGCACATGCTTCAACTGAAGGAATTGCAAAGCATATTCCAGCTGTTGCAGGCTTCTTAATGGAAAAAGAGCTTGAAGTATTAGGAAAGGCTCTTTCAAATCCAGAACGTCCATTCACTGCAATTATCGGTGGAGCGAAAGTAAAAGACAAAATCGGTGTTATCCAAAACCTTCTTGATAAAGTTGATAACTTAATCATTGGTGGTGGACTAGCATATACGTTCATCAAATCTCTTGGACATGATGTTGGTAAATCACTTCTTGAAGAAGATAAAATTGATTTAGCTAAATCATTCCTTGAACAAGCGAAGGAAAAAGGCGTTAATTTCTATATGCCAGTTGATGTTGTTGTTGCGGATGATTTCTCAAACGATGCAAACATCAAAGTTGTTCCAGTAGATAGCATTCCAAGTGATTGGGAAGGTCTTGATGCAGGTCCAAAAACTCGCGAAATTTACGCAGATGTTATTAAAAAATCAAAATTAGTTATTTGGAACGGACCAATGGGTGTATTTGAACTTGATGCATTTGCAAATGGTACAAAAGCTGTTGCAGAAGCGCTTGCTGAGGCAGAAGGTACATACTCTGTCATTGGAGGAGGAGATTCAGCTGCTGCTGTAGAAAAATTTGGTTTAGCAGATAAGATGAGCCATATTTCTACTGGTGGTGGAGCTTCTCTTGAGTTCATGGAAGGAAAAGAGCTTCCAGGTGTCGTTGCATTAAACGATAAATAAGATAATTATGTTATGATGAAATTGCAGGAAAGGAAAAGTAAGATTAGTCGCGACATCTTATTCTCATTCTGCAATTTCATATGAAAAGGAAGGTGTAAACATGAGAAAACCAATTATTGCTGGTAACTGGAAAATGAACAAAGTTGCTTCTGAAGCGAAAAGCTTTGTTGAAGAAGTAAAAGGTCTAGTACCAAACGCAGATCATGTTGACTCTGTTGTATGTGCGCCTGCACTATTTTTAGAAAGCCTTGTACAACAAGTGAAAGGCAGTGACCTAAAAATCGGTGCACAAAACATGCATTTCGAGGAAAGTGGTGCATTTACTGGAGAAATCAGTCCAGTAGCATTAAAGGATTTAGATGTTAGCTATGTTATTTTAGGACACTCTGAGCGTCGCGAAATGTTTGCTGAAACAGATGAAACTGTAAACAAAAAGACATTAGCTGCATTTAAACACGGATTAACTCCAATTGTTTGCTGTGGTGAAACGCTTGAAGAGCGCGAAGCAGGTAAAACAAATGAGCTAGTTGGTGACCAAGTGAAAAAAGCACTTCAAGGGTTATCTGATGACCAAGTGAAGCAAACTGTTATCGCTTATGAACCAATTTGGGCAATTGGAACTGGAAAATCTTCATCAGCTGAAGATGCGAATGAAGTTTGTGCACACATCCGTAAAGTTGTTGCTGAACAATTTTCAAGTGATGTTGCTGAGGCTGTTCGTATTCAATACGGTGGAAGTGTAAAACCTGAAAACATCAAAGAATATATGGCACAATCTGATATCGATGGTGCATTAGTTGGTGGCGCAAGCTTAGAAGCACAATCCTTCCTTCAGCTTTTGGAGGCTAGTAACAATGAGTAAATCACCTGTAGCATTAATTATCCTTGATGGATTTGCTTGTCGTGACGAAGTGAAAGGTAACGCTGTTGCACAAGCGAAAAAACCTAACTTTGACCGTTATTGGAATCAATATCCACATGCACAATTAACAGCATCTGGTGAAGCGGTAGGACTTCCAGAAGGTCAAATGGGGAACTCAGAAGTAGGTCATTTAAATATTGGAGCAGGACGAGTTGTCTATCAAAGCTTAACTCGTGTAAACGTGGCAATCCGTGAAGGTGAATTCGAAAAGAATGAAACGTTCACAGCTGCTATTAACCATGTGAAGCAAAATGGGACAAACCTTCATATTTTTGGCTTACTATCAGATGGTGGAGTACATAGTCATATTCATCATTTATATGCCCTTCTTCGCCTTGCTGCAAAAGAGGGTGTAGAAAATGTCTATATCCATGGCTTCCTTGATGGCCGTGATGTAGGTCCAAAAACTGCGAAAATTTATTTGAATGAGCTTCAAGAAAAAATCAAAGAATATGGTGTCGGTGAAATTGCGACATTATCAGGCCGTTATTACTCTATGGACCGTGATAAGCGCTGGGATCGTGTAGAAAAGTCATACCGTGCAATGGTATACGGTGAAGGTCCTTCATACAAAACAGCACTGGAATGTGTGGAAGACTCTTATAACAACGGTATCTACGATGAATTCGTTCTTCCTTCTGTTATTACAAAAGAAGACGGATCACCAGTTGCTACAATCAGTGATAACGATGCGGTTATTTTCTATAATTTCCGTCCTGATAGAGCAATTCAAATTTCAAACACGTTTACAAATGAAGATTTCCGTTCATTTGACCGTGGTGAAAAACATCCAAAACATTTGCATTTCGTTTGTCTTACACATTTTAGTGAAACAGTAAACGGATATGTTGCGTTTAAGCCAACAAACTTAGATAATACAATTGGTGAGGTATTATCACAAAATAACTTAACTCAACTTCGTATTGCGGAAACGGAAAAGTATCCTCACGTTACATTCTTCATGAGTGGTGGACGTGAAGAAAAATTCCCTGGTGAAGAGCGAATCCTTATCGATTCACCAAAGGTTGCAACTTATGACTTGAAGCCTGAAATGAGCGCTTATGAAGTAACGGACGCGTTACTTGAAGCAATTGCTTCAGACAAGTTTGATGCAATCCTTCTAAACTTTGCTAATCCAGATATGGTTGGACACTCGGGAATGCTCGAGCCAACGATTAAAGCAATCGAAACAGTTGATGAATGCCTTGGAAAGGTTGTAGATGCGATACTTGCGAAAGGCGGTAAAGCCATTATTACAGCTGACCATGGTAACTCTGATGAAGTTGTCACATTAGAAGGTGAGCCAATGACAGCTCATACAACAAACCCTGTTCCTGTCATCGTAACAGAAGAGGGCGTTACCCTTCGTGACGGCGGAATTTTAGGAGATTTAGCACCAACAATGCTAGATTTACTAAATGTTGAAAAACCAGTTGAAATGACTGGAACATCACTTATTAAAAAGTAATTGAAACAAAGCAAACGGTCGGCCGCCGAATGCAGAAAAAGCAAAAATTTATAATAAAAAAGGAGATTAAACAATATGCCATACATTGTAGACGTATATGCTCGTGAAGTATTAGACTCTCGCGGTAACCCAACAGTTGAAGTTGAAGTACACACTGAATCAGGCGCATTTGGTCGCGCATTAGTACCATCTGGTGCATCAACTGGTGAATATGAAGCAGTTGAGCTTCGTGACGGTGACAAAAGCCGTTATTTAGGAAAAGGTGTTTTAACTGCTGTTAAAAACGTTAACGAATTAATCGCTCCAGAATTAATCGGTTTCGAAGTAACAGAACAAAACGCAATTGACCAAGCTTTAATCGAGCTTGACGGTACAGAAAACAAAGGAAAATTAGGTGCAAACGCAATTCTTGGTGTTTCAATCGCATGTGCTCGTGCAGCTGCAGATTACCTACAAGTTCCTTTATATCAATACCTTGGTGGATTCAACTCAAAAACTCTACCAGTTCCAATGATGAACATCGTAAACGGTGGAGAGCATGCGGATAACAACGTTGATATCCAAGAATTCATGATCATGCCTGTTGGTGCTGAAAACTTCCGTGAAGCACTACGTATGGGAGCAGAAATTTTCCATACTTTAAAATCAGTTCTTAAAGAAAAAGGTCTTAACACTGCTGTAGGTGATGAAGGTGGTTTCGCTCCTAACCTAGGATCAAACGAAGAAGCTTTCCAAACAATCATCGAAGCAATCGAAAAAGCTGGTTACAAGCCAGGCGAACAAGTTATGCTTGCAATGGATGCTGCATCTTCTGAGTTCTATAACAAAGAAGACGGTAAATACCATCTTTCAGGTGAAGGTGTTGTTAAAACATCTGCTGAAATGGTTGACTGGTATGAAGAAATGGCGAACAAATACCCAATCATCTCTATCGAAGACGGTTTAGATGAAAACGACTGGGAAGGTCATAAATTATTAACTGAACGTATTGGTGGAAAGGTTCAACTTGTTGGTGACGACTTATTCGTTACAAACACTAAGAAACTTTCTGAAGGTATCGAAAAAGGAATTGGTAACTCAATCCTAATCAAAGTGAACCAAATCGGTACACTTACTGAAACTTTCGATGCAATCGAAATGGCAAAACGCGCTGGCTACACAGCAGTTATCTCTCACCGCTCTGGTGAAACTGAAGACAGCACAATCGCTGACATCGCTGTAGCAACAAACGCTGGTCAAATCAAAACTGGTGCTCCATCACGTACAGACCGTGTTGCAAAATACAACCAACTTCTTCGCATCGAAGATCAATTGGCTGATTCTGCAAAATATGATGGCATCAAAACTTTCTATAACTTAAAAAAATAAGTTGAGATATGAAAAACGGAACTGCTTAAAGTAGTTCCGTTTTTTTATGCGTAAATAAGAGCTCTTAACAGTTAGGATATAAATTGATAGTTCAAATCAATGGATCCATTAAAAATGCGCAAAAATTAATTTTACTCTCTTTGAAGTTCATGCGAATTCGCATTAGGAAAATAAACTTCTATTGTGAAGCTCTTCCATTTATGATACATTTAAACTATCTACTTGTGCGTATATCAGGAGGTGTCTTTTCATGCATACAGCATTAATTATCCTACTTGTTTTAGTCTCAATTGCACTCATTACCGTTGTTTTATTACAATCAGGTAAAAGCGCTGGGTTATCAGGTGCCATCTCAGGTGGTGCAGAACAGCTTTTTGGAAAACAAAAGGCTCGTGGTCTTGATTTGATTTTACACCGTATTACGATTGTTTTAGCTGTGCTATTTTTTGTATTAACAATACTAGTAGCATATATCGTTGGATAATGGTCGAACAAAGGGTCTGAAGTATCAGACTCTTTTTTTAATAGCTAAGAAGCAGGGAATGTGTTTTGCTCCGATTGTCATATGCTGCTTAAAGCGTTGAAGAATTCTCATTAAGCTAAGAAGGGAGCTTCATGCATCTTTCAAGCATTAATTTGGTACAACCGGAAAACATTTGCTTAAATAATAAGAGGATACATAATACGAAATCGACTATTCCAAGCATGTAAAGGATAAACTAAATGAAATTAGTAAAAGGAGTTACAGGTGATGAAAAGAGTTTTACCAAAACCATTTACATTTGAAGGCGGAGAAAAGGCAATATTATTATTACACGGCTTTACAGGAAATACAGCAGACGTTCGGATGCTTGCACGCTTCTTAAATGAACGTGGCTATACTTGTCATGCCCCACAATATAAAGGACATGGTGTTCCACCTGAGGAGCTAGTTCATACAGGTCCGGAAGATTGGTGGCAGGATGTGATGGAAGGCTATGAGCATTTAAAAAATCTAGGGTTTGAACAAATTGCAGTGTGTGGCTTATCATTAGGCGGTGTGTTTTCGCTAAAATTAGGCTACACTGTACCTGTAAAGGCGGTTATTCCAATGTGTGCACCGATGTACATCAAAAGTGAAGAAGTGATGTACCAAGGTGTCCTTGATTATGCGAGAAATTATAAGAAGTTTGAAGGGAAATCACCTGAAGTAATCGAGGAAGAAATGAAGGAATTTGCAAAAACTCCGATGAATACATTAAAAGCTTTACAGGAGCTTATTGCAGATGTTCGGAAAAATGTTGATATGATTTATGCACCGACATTTGTAGCGCAAGCACGACATGACCACATGATTAATACAGATAGTGCAAATATTATTTATAATGAAGTCGAAACAATCCAAAAGGAACTAAAGTGGTATGAGGAATCAGGCCATGTTATTACATTAGATAAGGAACGTGACTTGTTACACGAGGATGTGTATCAATTTTTAGAAAAACTTAACTGGTAAAGGAGGATTTTAATGGAGTCGGAAATTAAAGTACATATAGATAAGCTTCTTGCATTCATGAAGGAAGAAGCGTATAAACCGTTAACTGTTCAGGAGCTTGAAGAAGCCTTCGGAATAGAAGATTCGGCGGAATTTAAAGATTTTGTCAAAGCGTTAGTTGCGATGGAAGACCAAGGGCTTGTTGTAAGAACAAGAAGCAATCGTTACGGCTTACCGGAGAAAATGAACTTATTAAAAGGAAAGCTGATAGGTCATGCGAAGGGCTTTGCGTTTTTAGATCCGGAGGATCCGAGTCTTGATGATGTATTTATACCACCAACTGAGCTGAAAACAGCGATGCATGGAGATACCGTTCTTGTTAGAGTAAGTGCGGAAACGTCAGGCTCAAGACAGGAAGGAACCGTCATCCGGATTATCGAACGTGGTGTGAAGGAAGTCGTTGGGACATATACAGAAAGTAAAAACTTCGGATTTGTCATTCCAGATGATAAAAAGATCATCAATGATATCTTCATCCCGAAAAATGCAGCAAATGGTGCGATTGAAGGGCATAAAGTTGTTGTGAAACTAACGACATATCCAGAAGGACGTATGAGTGCTGAAGGAGAAGTTATTCAAATTTTAGGTCATAAAAATGATCCAGGTGTTGATATCTTATCGGTAATTCATAAGCATGGCCTACCTGGACTTTTTCCTGAAGAAGCGCTACAGCAGGCAAATGATGTACCTGATACAATTCATGAGGATGATTTAAAGGGACGTCGAGATTTGCGAAATGAAGTCATTGTAACGATCGATGGCGCTGATGCAAAGGATTTAGATGATGCTGTAACCGTACAAAAACTAGAAAATGGCCACTATAAGCTAGGAGTTCACATTGCTGATGTTAGTCACTATGTGACAGAAAACTCACCAATTGACAGGGAAGCATTAGAGCGTGGGACAAGTGTCTATCTTGTAGACCGTGTTATTCCAATGATTCCACATCGCCTTTCTAATGGCATTTGTTCATTAAATCCTAAGGTCGATCGTTTAACATTATCATGTGAAATGGAAATTGATGAAACTGGGACTGTCGTAAAGCATGATATTTTCCAAAGTGTCATAAAAACGACAGAAAGAATGACCTATTCAGATGTGAGAAAAATCCTAGAAGATCGTGATGAAGAGGTTATGAAAAAGTATGAAGCGCTTGTCCCAATGTTTGAGCAAATGGGAGAGCTTGCGCAAATTCTTCGCACAAAACGGATGAATCGTGGAGCGATTGACTTTGATTTTAAAGAAGCAAAGGTATTAGTTGATAAGGAAGGAAATCCTTATGATGTTGTCATTCGCGAACGTTCAGTTGCTGAGCGTCTTATTGAAGAATTTATGCTTCTTGCAAATGAAACTGTTGCCGAGCATTTCCATTGGATGAATGTTCCATTTATTTATCGTATCCATGAGGATCCGAATAAGGAAAAGCTACAACGATTCCTTGAGTTTATTACGAATTTTGGCTATACAGTCAAAGGAACGGCAAATGACATTCATCCACGTGCCCTCCAAAATATTTTAGAGGAAGTACAAGGGACACCAGAGGAAACGGTAATTTCAACGGTGATGCTTCGTTCAATGAAGCAAGCTAAATATGACCCGGCAAGTCTTGGTCACTTCGGATTATCAACTGAATTTTACACGCATTTTACATCACCAATTCGCCGTTATCCAGACTTAATCGTTCATCGTTTAATTCGAACTTATTTAATTGAAGGAAAGGTTGATGAGGAAACTCGTTCAAAATGGGCAGATAGTCTTCCGAATATTGCTGAGCATGCTTCCAATATGGAACGAAGAGCGGTTGAAGCAGAGCGTGAGACAGATGAGCTGAAAAAGGCTGAATTCATGCTTGATAAAATTGGTGAGGAATATGATGGAATGATCAGTTCAGTGACAAACTTCGGAATGTTTGTTGAGCTGCCTAATACAATCGAGGGACTAGTCCACGTTAGCTATATGACAGACGATTATTATCGCTATGATGAAAAGCATTACGCGATGATTGGTGAACGCACAGGTAATGTCTACAGAATTGGCGATGAAATTACAGTCCGCGTTGTGAATGTCAACAAGGATGAAAGTTCGATTGATTTTGAAATAGTTGGCATGAAGGGTACGAGAAGACGACCTGAGAAGGAAATAAAAAAGGTGATTATCGCAGGCAAGGGTGGACGTAATGGAAGCCAAAGCAAAAGCCGTGGCGGTGGCAAGACCTCTGAGAATGAGGAATGGTCAACACGGCCACCTCGGAAAAAGAAGAAAAAGCATTTTGAAAACGCACCAAAAGCGAAGCGGAAAAAGAAGAAGCGTTAGTTTGAATCCAAAGCTGGCACAGATAAGTGTCAGCTTTGTTTAGTGATTTGAGAAATTGCATAAATATTGAGTATCCGCCCATTTTTTGTTAAAATAGAAGCTATCGCACAAGACTTCGTAATGAAGGGAGGAATAACAATGCCTAAAGGAATGGGAAAAACCGTCGCTCAAAACAAAAAAGCGAATCATGATTTTGCAATTGAAGAAACATATGAAGCTGGCATTGTCCTTCAAGGTACTGAAATTAAATCAATTCGTAATGGCCGCGCGAATTTAAAGGATTCCTATGCTCGAATTGAACGTGGTGAAGTATTCTTATACAATATGCACGTTAGTCCGTATGAACAAGGGAACCGATATAATCACGATCCGTTACGAACTAGAAAATTGCTGTTGCATAAAAAGGAAATAGCGAAACTTATTGGGGTAACGAAGGAAGAAGGCTATACACTCGTCCCATTAAAAATGTATATTAAGAACGGTTATGCAAAGGTATTAATCGGTCTTGGTAAAGGGAAAAAGAAATACGATAAGCGTGAGGACTTAAAGAAAAAAGAAGCTAAACGTGACATCGAACGTGCCTTTAGAGAACGTCAAAAAGATTATTAGGAAAAACCTTACAATTGCATTTTTGTCCATGTTTGTTATAATAGATTTTGTAAGACAGTCACTTACAAACATAAAAACTTCATAAGCAATTAAGCTTATTTACTCTTTTTTCTCCCGTATTCCCTAGCTGGTATATACGGCTTATCATGGGGACGTTACGGATTCGACAGGGGTAGATCGAGCTTAGGTTGCGGGCCGAAGGGATCGTCTTCGTAAAAACGTCACGCCAATAATAACTGGCAAATCTAACAATAACTTAGCTTTAGCAGCTTAATAACTGCTTAGCTGTTCCTCCCTCCATCGTCCATGTGGTAGGGTAAGGGACTCACTCTTAGTGGACTACGCCTAATTCCTCCGTCTGGGGATGAGGGAAGAGACCAATCAGACTAGCTGCTCCGACGCCTGTCGATAGGCATAAGAGTTAGCGAATTCGCAAATATATCGACTACGCTCGTAGACGCTTAAGTGGCGATATTTCTGGACGTGGGTTCGATTCCCACCGTCTCCACCAAATACATAATTTGGTGGTTTTTTTATTTTAGGCATATTTAGCTCAATTTATTTGTTTTTCCCATTGGGTTGCTTTTTCCGTATACGATTAAATGTTTCTGTGCAAAATAATTTTTAAGAATGACAAATCCCAATGCTTTGTAACACGAAAGATGTTAAAGTGAAAAAATCTATCGCAACTTCTCGGACATATTCCACTCTACTTTTGCCGCTTGAGCTACTACCAAATAATCCTTTTGATAAATACAAAACGTTTTAGGAATATTTTGCATTAAACAATAAGGATGAAATTTTAACAGGAGAGTTAGAGCAATTAGTATAATCAATTGTAAAAGCTCAATAGGAAAATCAGCTATAGCTGGTTTAAAATATTTTTAGAATATCAAGTTGACACCTTCGCTACTCGGTGATACAATGTACTTGTAATAAGCAATACTTAATAGCGGGATATCCTGAAAATGCTATTCATTAAATATTCCTCAGTACTAAGTGATACTGAATATAAGTCAGACAGAATAGAGGAGGCACAGAACATGGAAAATTTAACGGAAATGCTGAAGGGTTCATTAGAAGGCTGCGTTCTAGAAATCATCAGCCGCCATGAAACCTATGGCTATGAGATTACCCGCAGACTGAACGATCTTGGGTTTACCGAAGTTGTGGAAGGGACGGTGTACACTATCCTTGTGCGATTAGAAAAGAAAAAACTAGTGAACATTGAAAAAAAACCGTCAGATATGGGACCACCCCGCAAGTTTTACACACTTAATGAGGCTGGCCGCAAGGAGCTTGAATTGTTTTGGGAAAAATGGGATTATGTATCATCAAAAATCAACGTCTTGAAGTCAAGTTAACTGCATAAGATATTCCGTCAGATATTAATGGAGTGTCTTGTTCAGTTTAATAAAAAGGAGGAAAAATAATATGTTGGAAATGTTCAAAAAAATGATTGGTGATAAAAAAGAGTACAAAATGATGATGGCACGGGTTGAAGCCCTTCCAGAGGATTACCAGTATGTATTTAAGAAAATTCAAAACTACATGTGGAATTTCTCATCTGGCAATGGGATGGATATGCTACACATGCAGTATGAACTAATCGATTTGTTCGAAGCAGGTGCGGCAGAAGGCAGACAAGTGCTGGAAATTACTGGGGACGACGTGGCTGCCTTTGCTGACGAACTAGTAGCAAACGCTAAAACGTATGTCGCAAAGTATCGTGAAGATTTGAATCAGAGCATTATGAAGCGATTGGGAAAAAATAAATGAAATAAAACCAAAAGATACTACCGACTGAATAGCTGGTTACAAATGTATTACTACCTTCGTTATTCAGTTATATTTTAAATCCAGTACTAAGTAATACAGATTATCAGTGAGACTAAATAGAGGGGTATAGGCAAGCTGATTACGTATTTATAAGGAGGAAAAAAGCATGAGTAATGCAGTGATTTCTGTAAAAGGGTTAAAAAAATCGTTTAAAGACAAGGAAGTTTTAAAGGGAGTAGATTTTGAGGTACGACGTGGCGAAATTTTCGCACTGCTCGGCTCTAATGGAGCGGGCAAGACGACAACGGTCAACATCCTTTCGACGTTGATGAAGCCCGATGGCGGTGAGGTAGGAATTAGCGGATTTGATGTACAGCGTCAACCGGACCATGTTCGTCAGAGCATCAGCCTGACAGGGCAGTTTTCGGCTTTAGATGGCATGCTTAGCGGGCGAGAAAACCTAATAATGATCGCCAAGTTACGTGGAGTTTCTAATCCCACTCAGGTTGCCGACAATCTGCTTGCAAGATTCAGTCTTACCGAAGCGGCTAACCGCAGAGCGGATCAGTATTCTGGAGGGATGAAGCGCCGGCTTGATATCGCCATGAGTCTAATTGGGACGCCATCAGTCATTTTTCTCGACGAACCGACGACAGGGCTTGACCCGGAAGCGCGGATTGAAGTCTGGGATACTGTCAAGGAGCTTGCCAACGGCGGTACAACGATCTTGCTGACGACCCAGTACTTAGAGGAAGCGGAACAACTAGCGGATCGTATCGCCATTCTGCATGGCGGAAAAATCATCACGACTGGTACACTTACTGAACTCAAAAAGATGTTCCCACAGGCGAAAGTGGAGTATATCGAGAAGCAGCCGACATTGGAAGAAATTTTTCTCGCAATCATCGGCAATAAGGAGGAGATATAAATGAAAAGTAAAACAGGTGTATTATTAGGACGTTTAATGCGCAATATCATGCGCAGCCCGGATACAATTATTACGGTGGCGATTACACCGATTATGATGATGCTACTATTTGTCTACGTATTTGGCGGCGCAATAGAGACAGGGACAGATAACTATGTCAATTATTTATTGCCAGGAATATTGCTAATGGCTATCGCATCTGGTGTCGCATACACGTCACTGAGGCTGTTTAATGATGTAAAGAGCGGGCTGATGGCACGTTTCATTACAATGCCTATTAAGCGCTCATCGGTATTGTGGGCTCACGTGTTGACCTCGCTTGTTTCCAATGCGCTTACGGTTGTAGTGGTTATCCTCGTCGCACTCTTGATGGGATTCCGTTCTAGCGCGGATATCCTTGATTGGCTCGCTGTAGCTGGGATACTCGGTCTGTTTACGCTGGCATTGACATGGTTAGCTGTCATTCCTGGATTGACTGCGAAGTCTATGGAAGGGGCAACAGCTTACTCGTACCCGCTGATTTTCTTACCGTTTATCAGTTCGGCATTTGTCCCTACAGAAACGATGCCAAAAATTGTCCGTGTGTTCGCAGAGAACCAGCCTGTGACTTCAATTGTGAACTCGATTCGTGCTCTCTTGTATGAAGGGTCAGTTGGCAATGGTATCTGGATCGCTCTTGTCTGGTGCGTCGGCATTATGATTATTGCTTACTTCTTCGCAAGTAAAGTCTTTAAACGCCAGTTAGGATAATTCTTTAACATAAGAAACTATGGATTACATGTCAGTTGGAATGTGATTCATAGTTTTTTAATTGAAGGAAAATACTAAAGTTAGATATGCTCGATTTAAGTCAAAAAATCATGAATAGAAATAGGTACAAGAGGTTTACTAAATAAAAGTAACGAAACAATTTTAGAGGAAATGGAAGAGATAATTTTAAATTTTTTAATGGTAGGCTTATCATCGGAAAACTTAACAAATTATTGTGCTGAAATGATCTAGGACTTTTTTAAGTTTATAGCAAACATATCAAAAGGATGTCTCAAAAGCTAAGCCTTTGGACATCCTCAAAATGACTATTAGAAAATATCATTTGCGAAGTTTACATTGTACTTGTGTCAATCACGAATCGATACTTCACATCAGAAGCTAGCACGCGTTTGTAAGCTTCGTCAATTTGATCTGCCGAAATGACTTCAATTTTAGGGGTAATGTTATGTTTTGCACAGAAGTCTAACATTTCCTGAGTTTCACGGATTCCTCCTATCATTGACCCCGCAAATGAACGGCGATGACCGATGAGAGACATTACATTTAGTGACAACGGTTCGCCAGGAGCACCAACATTAACAAGTGTTCCGTCAAGAGTGAGTAATGAGAAATATGCATCGATGTCAATCTTTGCACTTACCGTGTTAATAATTAAATCAAAAGTTCCGACAAGTTTCTTGAAGGTTTCTGGATCGCTTGTGGCATAATAGTTGTTTGCGCCAAATTGCAAACCATCCTCCTTTTTCTTCAATGATTGCGACAGTACAGTGACTTCAGCACCCATTGCATGGGCAATTTTGACTGCCATATGACCAAGACCGCCCATGCCAACGACCGCTACCTTCTTACCTGGACCAGCGCCCCAATGGTTTAGTGGCGAATATGTCGTAATACCTGCACAAAGTAATGGTGCTGCGACATCAAGCTCAATGCTATCTGGAATTCTAACTACGAAATCCTCTGTTACAACAATGTGGGTAGAATAGCCACCTTGAGTAGGCTCGCCGTATTTGTCAACACCAGCGTATGTAGGGATATTTCCTTTAAGACAATATTGTTCTTCTCCTTTACGGCAATTTTCGCATTCACCACAGGAGTCAACCATACATCCGACCCCGACACGGTCACCGACCTTGTACTTTGTAACCTCACTACCAATTTCTGTGACAATTCCTGCAATTTCATGTCCAGGTACGAGTGGATAGTTTACAGCACCCCATTCTCCATGGGCAGTGTGAATGTCAGAATGGCATATACCTGCATATTTAATTTCAATCAGAACATCATGTGAATCAAGATCGCGTCGTTTAATTTCTGCAGCTCTAAACGGTTTGTCTGGTCCGTCCACAGCTCGTGCTTTAGCAGTTATCATTCATAAAACCTCCTATAGTTTATATCTTTCAAGAGAATGATTACAGAGTATAGCTTTTAAGGTTGATTTCCCTTTAGTCATTCCTATCTTTTTTTTCTCTTGTAAAACAATGTTAACCCTTATAGTTAACTCTAAGTCAAGAGGTTGGATAGCATTTTTTTAACCTCTGATTACTGGCTTTTATCTGGCTTTTATCACAGTTGTCAACATAGTCGATTGCTCTACCTACATTTTAAAATTGTTTGAATAAATAGATTTCCTCCGCTTTAAATAGGAATAAACGTTCAAGAATAAATGAATACTATCAAAAAAAGGAGGAAATATTGTGGACGGAGACCAACTAAAAGTAATAGAGCAGATTAGAAAGGCAGAGATTGAACAAAGCGATCGGTGGATAAATTATTGGCACGAATACTCTAATATATCTACTTGGCAATTCTGGGTTGTTCTTGCGATGTTTCTACTTCCTTTAGTACTATTAATTCTCTTTATCGATAGAAGGAAAATTTTCCAACTGGGGTTTTATGGATACAGTGTTCATGTTTTCTTCGCTATTATCGATTCATTTGGAGTCTTAAGGGGATTATGGACATATCCTTATAAAATGCTTCCATCCCTTCCAGCTAGTGTTGCCCTTGATTCATCATTTGTTCCTGTAGCCTATATTCTTCTTTACCAATATACGATTAACAAAGAGAAGAATTATTATATTTGGATGCTGCTTCTCTGTGTGGCCTTTGCCTTTTTTGTTAAACCACTTATGGTCGGATTTGGTTTATTACGTTTTGGGGGTAATGAGAACTTTTTAATGCTATTTTGGGGGTATGTTGCTGTAGGGCTTATAGCCAAATGGATAAGTGACATATTTGGAGTGCTTCTTAAAACAAAGAAATGGAGTTTCTATCATAAATATTCTAAATAAATTGAGATTGGCCAAATGACTTTTTAACAATAGAGTAGCGATGCTTCAGGTACCGAAGGATCGTTATTTAGTTATGCAGATTACTTAAATACAATTAAAACATCTATACCTTTAATGAAAAGAATATAAACTACAAGAAAGGCTGATACTATAAAAAAATGAGATGAAGGAAGATACTATGGATATGATGAAACCAATTAAATTAGGATCAAATAAGACAGAAATAACAGAAAAATTAACCTCTGCTGAAATGGGTAAGCTTTGGGCGACATACATGGGAAATAGTATGGCAAAATGCATCTTAAGCTACTATCTACAACATGTTGAGGATAAGGATATTAAAACATTATTAGAAAATGCATTAAAATTAAGCGAAGAATTTCTAAAAACAACTACTGATATTTTTAATCGAGAAAATTTCCCAATACCTAAAGGATTTTCAGATGAAGATGTCAATTTAGGTGCACCTCGTTTATTCCAAGATGAATTTTATGTCCATTATTTAAAATATACATCAAAGGCAGGAATGAGTATTTATAATGTAGCTATTCCGTTAGTTTTCAGAAAGGATGTCCAGGACTTTTTTAGGTATTGTATGGAATCCACAATGGATTTAATGGAACAAATTAAAGAGATATTAATGAATAAAGGTCTTATTAATAAGCCGCCATTGATTCCGGTACCTGAAAGGGTGGAATTTGTTCATGAGGATTTTTTAAATGGATATTTTGGGCATGTTCGACCACTACACGCATTAGAAATTGCTCATCTATACGATGTTTTAGAAAATAATGCAACGAGTAAAGCACTGATTATGGCATTTTCTCAAGTAGTAAAGGACCAAGCGATTCGCAAATTGTTTGAAAGAGGAAAAGACATTATCACAAAAAATAATGAGAACTATATAAAAAAGCTTCATGAAGAAAATTTGCCATCACCATCTTCACTTGATGATTTAGTCACCTCATCTACCTTTTCACCTTTTTCGGACAAAATCATGCTATTTCATAAAATGGATATGTTCACAATTAAATTAAGAACGTTTGGAAATGCACTCGCTGTAAATGGAAGGCATGATATTGGGCTAATCTATACAAATGCTTTAATAAAAAATTCTGCTTTCGTTCAAGATGCAGCAAAAATATATATTAATAAGGGCTGGTTTGAAAAGGCTCCGTCAGCTGCAGATAGAGGAAAATTAGTATCTGATTAGATTTTCCCGAATATTTAAATGTTTGTGTTATTTATTATTTGGTAGCAATTTTTCTTTGTTTTAATGAAAATAGCGTTAATCCAAGCAGGATTAAGGCTATTTTCATTAATGTAAATGACCTAATGATAAGCTTGTGACATTTCTATAATTTCTTTGAATTTAGAGAGTATAGTAATACTAATTTTAAAGGATTGATCCAATGTATATTTTAATTAATTTTTTTTATATAATAGCGGGTTTTAAATGGGGAGATTGGAGGAATTGGAAACAGTATTATTCAACGATTCTTTTTTTTATCATTGGAGATTTTTTATATAATTTTCTCCTCTATAAAAAAACGATGTGGTTATTTCATGATTTAGTTTTACCTAATCATACAACAATTACGGTTTTAGCTATGGTCGTAACATACTCTGCAACGGTATTAATTTATCTAGGGAGATTTCCTCATGGATGGTTAAAACGGTTATTATGGTTTTTATTATGGGTTGGAATCTATATAAGTGCTGAATACTTTAACAGTAAGCTAGGCTTCATTACATATCATAATGGGTGGAACTTTTGGTGGTCTGTTTTATTTACCGCAATCATTTTCTTTATTTTGCCGATTCACCATAAAAGGCCTTTATTAGCTTGGCTTATATCAATCATCATTATAGGAGCGCTGTTAAGTATATTTGATGTGAAATTGACGGATATGAAATAAGTGTATAGTTTATACACTTTGAACAATTTATTAAAGATGATTTGTGGAATCGCAAAATAAGCTTTAATCCCAACCTTCGCTATTATAATTTAAAGCATTTATCATGAATCCTCAAGTACTCAGTTGAACAATGACCTCTAACAAAAAAATGCTAAATAGAAATGACTCTACTTTTTATTTAGAGCCTCCTTAATGAACATATAATGCCAACGCATAAAGATGCATGCGTATATATAGAAGAGTATCGAATAAACTATTTTCCACCCTTTATATTCAATGTAACCGAAATATCGTGAAAGCTGCTCGTAAAGGACTGAGAAAACAACCCAAAAAGTTAAATAGAGTAAAAATTTCTTTTTCTCAATCGGCATAAAGTTCAAATACAATATCCCAAAAAGAAAAGGTAATGTTATTTGGACCATTAAATCTGAAAAAGATGGACCATTTTGTTTCATTAAGTCATACAAATCCAATATGTCAGCGAAGAGTAGGTCAGCAAAAATTGTATGAAATGAGACTGCAAGAAATGCAAAATAAAACTCATGACGGTTTAATCGTTTAGGCATAAAAAGGATAATAAGGAGGGTAATTAAGTACGATACTAACAAAAAGATAATAGTCATGATATTTCTCCTAATTGAAAAAATAAATATATATATTAATTTCCTCATTAATTGCTAGAGTATTCATTAAAGTTCATTAGTATTGAAAAATGATCGATTATAAGAGAATAGTTAAAGCTTCAAATCCTTTATATGTATGGAGTGAAGCTTTTAATATTTTTGTGAAACCACTTGATTTTAGTATTGGAATAAACACGCTTTATCTTTGTAAAGGTTGCCATATAGGATAATTAATCATGCTATTCCTAACAATTGTTACTCGATTAGTTATTGAAAGTGTTTTCTTATTGTTTATAATTTAAGGAAAAGGATATTCGTGACAAATTTTGGATAGTAAGGATTGCTAATTTGTGCTGTATCCAAGCTTTGTCTTGAGGGAAAGAGCGATGATGGTTATCCTCAAGCGATAGGTTTATTCCAAGATTAAGAAGAGAAAATGCTGTAATAAACAGATAGAGTGGGCCTTAACAGAACGAGGAAATTGAATGGTAAAGTAGTTCGAGAAATTAAGGTTGAAAGGAATGGAGCATTGTTGATGAAAAATGTCTTACTTATATTTATGTTTGTAACCTTAACAGTTGGATGTTCCGTAAATGAGCTACAAAATTCTCGAGATGAGCAGCAAGGCTCTTCAATGGATCTGGAGAATCGCGAACAGGAAAACAGACAAGTATCCACTGAAAACGTTGAAGTAATTGCAGAAAATCTTGACGTTCCTTGGTCTATCGAAAAACAAGGAGAAACATTTTATTTGACAGAGAGACCAGGATCTATCGTTAAAATAGAGAATGGTAAGAGCGAGCGGCAAAGCGTAGAACTTAAGAGAGAGCTTGCAACAGCATCTGAGGCTGGCTTATTAGGGTTTGTGCTTGCACCAGATTTTCCCCAATCAAAGCTTGCTTATGCGTATTATTCATATGAAGATAGTACAGGGCAATTTAATCGAATCGTAACACTTCGATTGAATGGGAACGTTTGGAAGGAAGAAAAATTGCTTCTTGATAAAGTCCCAAGCGGTTTTTATCATCATGGGGGAAGGCTGAAAATTGGTCCAGATAACAAGCTTTATGCAACAACAGGTGACGCCTATGAACCGGAGCTTGCACAGGATCCTCATTCATTAGGTGGGAAAATAGTTAGAATAAATCTTGATGGAACGGTTCCAAATGATAATCCGTTTCAAGATTCCTACATCTATAGTTTTGGTCATCGTAATCCTCAAGGAATGACATGGTCACCTGATGGTACGTTATATGCAAGTGAGCATGGTAATGATGCAAATGATGAGATTAATCAAATTGAAGCAGGGAAAAATTACGGTTGGCCAATTATTGAAGGTAAAGAGGAAAAGGAAGAGATGGTTTCGCCGTTATTTACTTCTGGATCTGGAGCAACTTGGGCACCATCGGGAATGGACTTTTATAATAACAAATTGTACGTAGCAGCTTTAAGAGGTACTGCTGTATTAGAATTTAATCTTGAAACAGGTGAACAACGAGAAGCTATAGCTGGACTTGGAAGAATTCGAGATGTACTAATTGAAGATAACTCCCTTTATTTCATTAGTAATAATACAGATGGGAGAGGAAACCCGCTAGAAAATGATGATAAGCTTTATAAAATTACACTTTCACAATTACATTAACATAAAAGAAAAGAACGTTAAGTTGACAAAAGAAGATAACATATCGAAGAAGAAAGTAGTATGCTAAGATCGTTTGTTGAGGAGAATGAAAAATGAATGTAGTTGAAGTTAAGAACTTACCAAATCATTTAATTGTTGACTTTTTTACGGAGCATTGGGGAAGTCCAGAGATGGTCATATCCAGTGGAATCTATGATTGTAGTTCGTTGGATGGCTTCGCTGTTGTAGAGGATAAAGATAAAATTGTTGGCTTAATTACTTATATTATTGAAAATAACGAATGTGAAATTATCTCATTAGACAGTGTAAAAGAAGGACAGGGAATAGGTTCATTACTTGTTAAAGAGGTTGAAAATCTTGCTAGCAAGGAAAATTGTAAGCTTGTAAAGCTTATTACAACAAATGATAATTTGCTAGCATTAAAGTTTTATCAAAAACGTGGGTTTATCCTATCGAAAATCATCAACAATGCAGTTGAGAAAGCCAGAAAATTAAAGCCTGAAATTCCTTTGATAGGTAATGAAGGTATACCAATTAGGGACGAGATCGAATTGATAAAGAAATTAACGTAACTATAGGTGTTTCATCTACAAAGTGACAAGAAAAAGGGGTGGTTACATAACCACTCCTTAATTATGCTATAGAAATTCAGCTGAAGAATGAATGTTGAAATAGATGTTGATACTACGTCAAGAAAATAGACACAGATTTCTACCGCGCTTTCGCTTGGTGGCCTTCAAAAAAAGTTTAAATTTATAGAGATTTAAACTTTTTTATGAAGGAGAAATCAAGCAGCGA
>NZ_JBQENT010000023.1:0-76895 GCF_052044855.1 Metabacillus sp. 22489 | reverse complement strand
AGACCAAATAAAAGTGCTCATAAAGCAATAGCGAAAATTAGAAAAGCAAGTAAGAAGTCATATTGGGTAGTAGATGTTGATATACAAGGTTACTTTGATAATATCAACCAAGACAAACTCATGAAACTCATAGAGATGAGAATAAATGATAAAAGAGTTCTAAGCCTCATTCGTAAATGGTTGAAAGCTGGAATCATGGAAGATGGCCATTTCCGTGACTCCGCCACTGGCGTGCCGCAAGGCGGTGTCATTTCGCCGTTATTATCAAACATCTATTTAAATGTAATGGACACCCTTTGGATGAAAAAGTTCTCCCACTTAGGGGAACTGATTCGTTATGCTGATGATTATGTATTAATGTGCAAAACCAAGAAGCAGGCACTTGAAAGTATTGAAGTAATAAAAGGTATTATGCATAAACTTGACCTCACATTAAGTGCTGAAAAGTCTAGATTGGTCAATATCTGGGATGATTCTGATGGCTTTGATTTTCTAGGGTTACATCATAGGAAATTTCTTGTGATGAATAAAGGTGGCTTTAAAATCTATGTCATGTCACATATTCCAACAAAGAAAGCAATGAAGAATATGAGATATAAAATTAAAGATTACACGGGGAAAAGAAATAAACTTTATCTAGATATAACTGAAATGATAAAAGGATTAAATAGGAAACTCCAAGGATTCAAGAATTACTATCTCATTTCACCAATCGCCAAAAGATGGCTAAATCGAATTGATTGGTATGTAATCGAAAGATTAACATTGTTTTGGAACAAGAAACGAAATACACGACACAAGCATAGTAAAATGGGTCAAGTAATTAAAATGGCCCAACACAAACTTGTGAAATTAGCTAAGTAAGAGAAGTACGTAAAGCCAAAGAAGAAGAACATCGGAAAGCCGTATGAGGGAAAACCTCACGTACGGAATTGATGAGGGGAAGCAGGAAAAGAAATAGCCCTCCTGTCTGGCTTAGTAAGGTGGAACACCCTGAAAACCGAGGACAAGAAGGCAATATCTAATTCCTGTTTTCTACTCTACAATAAAAACCGATAGGTTGATAGTGAAGCGTAGAGACAAAGTATACTTACTAGCCTGAGGCTTGGGAGAAACAAGAAGGTCGTAGTAAGCGCAGAGAGAGAAAACCGGAATGTGCGTTCTTCGAGCACATGAGGATTTGAACGAACAAGCTTCCGAAGAGATTCGCTTGCTTATCGCAAGCCGAAATCCGAACACGGAAGTTAAGCTCTCTGCGCCGATGGTAGTTGGGGGACTCCCCCTGTGAGAGTAGGACGTTGCCAGGTAAGATGGAAAAGGATCAGTAGAAATACTGGTCTTTTTTTGTGTTTAAATAAAAACCGATAGGTTGATAGTGAAGCGTAGAGACAAAGTGTACTTACTAGCCTGAGGTTTGGGAGAAGCAAGAAGGTCGTAGGAAGCGCAGAGAGAGAAAACCGGAATGTGCGTTCAAAGAGGAAAAACTAAGTATTAAAGAATGGGTGATCTGTGCTCTGTTTTTATATCCTCGATATTTTTTGAAACTTCTTTTTATTGTGACTGATATAAAAAGTATAGTAGAAAACTTATTATGTACGTTTGAATTTTTGAATATGTAATTGTTTTACGGCTATTCTAATAATAATTATGCATATTATACTTCTTCGAAAAGAATTTTATCTCCCCCATTGTAACGATTAAAAAATTTTAGTAAAATAAAACCTAATTTACTTTACGGGAATAATATGAGGAGGAATTTTGTGCTTCAAAACAGCATCACAATGGTTCTCATCATTTTAATTATAAATATTGTATATGTTTCGTTCTTTACAATCAGAATGATATTAACATTAAAGGGTCAACGGTATTTGGCTGCTTTTATTAGCATGTTTGAAGTAGTAATTTATGTCGTCGGTCTTGGGTTAGTTTTAGATAATCTAAATGAAATACAAAACTTAATTGCATATGCGGTAGGGTATGGTATCGGTGTTATTGTTGGAATGAAAATCGAAGAAAAATTAGCGCTTGGATATATTACAGTTAATGTTATAAGTACAGAGAGTGAAAAGGACTTACCAAAGTTATTACGAGATAAGGGGTATGGGGTTACAAATTGGATGGCAAGTGGATTAGAGGGGAATCGTTTAGCGATGCAAATATTAACTCCAAGGAAGTATGAGTTAAAGCTCTATCAAAATATAAAGGAGCTTGATCCAAAGGCATTTATTATTGCATATGAGCCTAAGACAATTCATGGTGGATTTTGGGTGAAGGCTGTTCGAAAGGGGAAATTAAAGCATGACAACTAAGCCAAAAAAGCAAAAGTTTGTTGTTGAAGAGAATGAGACAATTGATGAATGTTTAGATAGAATGAAACGGGAAGGCTATTTTCCTGTGAGAAGAATGGAACAACCAATTTTCAAAGAAGAAATGATAAATAATGTCGTTGAAGCAGTGCCTTGTGGTAGAAAAATCGTTTTCGAAGGTAAATTGCTGTAAAATCCGAACATTAACATTACATTAAAATAAATCGTTCGATTTTAACATTGACATAGAACGTCTACATTGTTAAGATAAACTTGTAAATCAACCTCATATATAATTGGGAATATGGCCCAGAAGTTTCTACCCGATAACCGTAAATTGTCGGACTATGAGGGAAAGTGAACGTATAAACGAATCGGATCATATGATTATTTGGATTCCGGACTCGGTATACTGTCCTTTCTCTATATATGAGAAAGGTGTATATCGAGTCTTTTTCTGTTTAGATAAAGAATAAAGGTGGGGAAAAGATGAATCCACAAGTTGGAGTGATAATGGGGAGTACTTCAGACTGGGAAACGATGAAGCATGTATGTGAAATACTAGATGAACTTTGTGTTCCTTATGAAAAAAAGGTAGTATCTGCTCACCGAACGCCAGATTATATGTTTGAATATGCAGAGAGTGCTAGAAATAGAGGTTTAAAAGTTATTATTGCAGGTGCAGGTGGTGCAGCTCATTTACCTGGTATGGTCGCAGCAAAAACAACACTACCAGTTATTGGTGTCCCTGTACAATCTAAAGCACTAAATGGAATGGATTCTCTATTATCTATTGTTCAAATGCCAGGAGGAGTTCCAGTTGCTACTGTTGCGATTGGGAAGGCTGGGGCAACAAATGCTGGTTTATTAGCTGCAGAAATTTTATCAATTCAGAATGATGCATTAGCAGAAAGCTTAGATTCGAGAAGAGAAGAATTAAGATTAAAAGTTTTAGAGAGCAGTGATGAACTTGGATAATAAAACAATCTTGCCAGGTGGTACAATAGGAATTATCGGTGGAGGTCAGCTTGGGCGAATGATGGCAATTGCAGCTAGGCAGCTTGGATATAAAATTGCTGTTTTGGATCCTACGGAAAATTGCCCATGTGGTCAGCTTGCCGATATTGAAATTACTGCAAGCTATGATGATATAGAGGCGATAAAAAAACTAGCTGAAGTTAGCGATGTTATCACATATGAATTTGAGAATATCGATTATGATGCGCTTCGTTGGTTAGAGGAGCAGGCAAACCTTCCCCAAAAAAGCTCACTTTTACTTTTAACGCAAGATCGTGAAACGGAAAAGGAAGCAATCGTCCAAGCTGGATGTGAGGTTGCACCGTATCGGATAGTTCGAACTGAGGAGGAGCTACAAGCTGCTGTTAATGTTCTAGGTGTACCGTCTGTGTTAAAAACATGTAGAGGCGGGTACGATGGTAAGGGTCAATTCGTAATGCGCCAAGAAAGTGATTTTGAAGAAGCGAAGAGGCTTTTAACAAATGGTACTTGTATTTTAGAAAAGTGGGTTCCATTTGATAAGGAAATCTCAGTTATTGTTACTAGATCTGTAAATGGTGAAACAAAGACGTTTCCAGTTGCTGAAAATATCCATAAAGATAATATTCTTTATCAAAGTATCGTTCCAGCACGGATAAGTAAAGATATAGAGGTAAAGGCTGAGGAATTAGCTGTTAAGCTTGCAAATCATTTCGAGCTAGTTGGAACACTTGCTGTTGAAATGTTTTTAACTAAAGCTGGAGAAATTTTTATTAATGAATTAGCTCCACGACCACACAATTCAGGCCATTATACGATTGATTTTTGTGAAACGGACCAATTTGAACAGCATGTTCGAGCAGTTTGTAATTTACCATTAGGACAAACGACATTATTGCAAAGTGGATTGATGGTTAATATTCTTGGCGAAGATTTAGAGGTTGTTAATCACAATCTCTCACTCTTAACACATGGGAAGCTGCACCTATATGGTAAAAAAGAGCCGGTAACCAAACGAAAAATGGGCCATTTAAATCTATTTAGTAACAATATTGAGCAAGATATAGAAATGATAAACAAAATATGGGGTCAAAAAGAGAACGGAGGAAATAAGGAATGATAGAACGTTATACAAGACCAGAAATGGGCGCAATTTGGACGGAAGAAAATAAGTTTAAAGCATGGCTAGAGGTTGAAATTTTAGCATGTGAAGCATGGGCGGAGCTAGGTGTAATTCCTAAGGAAGATGTTGCACTTCTTCGAAAAAATGCAACATTTGATATCAACAGAATTAATGAAATTGAATTAGAAACTCGCCATGATGTTGTTGCCTTTACTCGCGCAGTATCTGAAACACTTGGTGAAGAGCGTAAATGGGTTCATTATGGGCTAACTTCAACAGATGTTGTTGATACTGCATTATCTTATTTACTTAAACAAGCGAATGACATCTTATTAAAAGATATCGAGAACTTTATTCAAATTTTAAAAGAAAAGGCTCAAGAGCATAAGTATACAGTAATGATGGGGCGTACACATGGTGTCCATGCAGAGCCGACTACGTTCGGATTAAAGCTTGCTTTATGGTATGAGGAAATGAAGCGTAATCTAGAGCGTTTCAAGCAGGCTGCTTCTGGAGTAGAGTACGGAAAAATCTCTGGGGCAGTTGGAACATATGCAAACATCGACCCTTTTGTTGAAAAGTATGTTTGTGAAAAATTAGGAACTAAGCCAGCGCCAATTTCAACACAGACACTACAACGTGATCGTCATGCAAATTACATGGCTGCGATTGCACTTGTCGCAACATCGATTGAAAAATTTGCAACGGAAATTCGCGGACTACAAAAAAGTGAAACTAGAGAAGTTGAGGAATCCTTCGCTAAAGGTCAAAAAGGATCGTCAGCAATGCCACATAAACGTAATCCAATCGGCTCTGAAAATATGACAGGACTTGCTCGTGTTATTCGTGGTTATATGATGACAGCATATGAAAATGTTTCACTTTGGCATGAAAGAGATATTTCTCATTCTTCAGCTGAACGAATTATCTTACCAGATGCAACAATTGCATTAAATTATATGTTAAATCGCTTTGGAAACATTGTGAAAAATCTAACGGTCTTCCCTGAAAACATGAAGCGTAATATGGACCGTACACAAGGATTAATCTATTCTCAACGTGTGTTATTAGCGCTTATTGATACTGGTATGACAAGAGAAGAAGCATATGACCTTGTTCAGCCAAAAGCGATGGAAGCATGGGAAAAACAAGTACCATTCCGTGGTCTCATTGAGGCAGAAGAAAAAATCACTTCACGTCTTTCACCTGAAACAATTGAGGATTGCTTCGACTACAATTATCACTTAAAAGGTGTCGACACAATCTTTGAACGATTAGGTTTGTAAAAAAAATAAAGGGAAGGGGTTTTAAATGTTTAAAACCCCTTGCTAATCTATGAACAAAAAATGTGGTTAGAAAATGTGACAAAGAATATCTTTAATATTCCCAATATTCTGTCAGGAGGGCTTACAGTTGAGCATAGAAAAGCTTGAACAATTATATGAAGGTAAAGCCAAACGAATTTATAAAACAAATGACCCAAATTTACTATTTGTAGCTTATAAAGATTCCGCAACGGCCTTTAATGGTGAGAAGAAGGAAGAGATTACTGGTAAGGGTCGATTAAACAACGAGATTTCAACATTAATCTTTGAGAAGCTAACAGCAAATGGAATCGAAAATCATTTTGTTAAACGACTTTCTGAAACAGAGCAGCTCGTAAAGAAGGTAACGATTATTCCGTTAGAAGTAGTTGTCAGAAATGTCGTTGCTGGAAGTCTTTCTAAACGAATTGGAATTGAAGAAGGAACAGAAATAAAGGAACCCCTGGTTGAATTTTATTATAAAGATGATGCGCTTGGTGACCCGCTTATTACAGAAGACCATATCGAGTTATTGCAAATTGCGACAAAGGACCAAGTAAGTACGCTTAAAACATTAGCAAGACAAGTAAATGAAGTACTTAAAGCACATTTTCTTTCATGTGATGTTCGCTTAATCGATTTTAAACTTGAATTTGGTTTAACAGATGAAGGCAATATCATATTAGCGGATGAGGTATCACCTGACACTTGTCGTTTATGGGATATTCATACAAATGAGAAGTTTGATAAGGATGTTTTCCGCAGAGGTATTGGTAGTTTAACAGATGCATATGAAGTGATTTTAACTAGACTAGGAGGACAAAAGGAATGTACAAAGTAAAAGTTTATGTCACGTTAAGAGAAAGTGTATTAGATCCACAAGGGAGCGCAGTAAAAAGCGCACTACACAGTATGGCGTATAACGAAGTTCAGGATGTCCGCATTGGGAAATATATGGAGTTAACAATCGAAAAATCAGACCGCGATTTAGATGAGGCTGTTCGTGAAATGTGTGAAAAGCTGCTTGCCAATACAGTTATTGAAGATTATAGATATGAGGTACAGGAGGTAGTCACAAAGTGAAATTCGCTGTGATCGTTTTCCCAGGATCGAACTGTGATGTAGATATGTATCATGCCATTAAAGATGAGCTCGGTGAAGAGGTTGAGTACGTTTGGCATGATGAGACTGATTTAAGTCGCTTTGACGGTATTTTATTACCAGGGGGCTTCTCTTATGGTGATTACTTACGCTCTGGCGCGATTGCACGTTTTTCAAATGTGATGCAAGAAGTGATTAAGGCTGCTGAAGCGGGAAAACCTGTTCTTGGTGTATGTAATGGATTCCAGATTTTATTAGAGGCTGGATTATTACCAGGTGCTATGAAACGAAATGAAAATTTAAAATTTATGTGCCGTCCAGTTAACTTAGTTGTTGCAAACAATGAAACAGCCTTTACTTCAGCTTACGAAAAAAACGAAGTAATTTCTGTCCCAATTGCGCACGGTGAAGGGAATTATTATTGTGATGAAGAAACACTTCAAACGCTTAAAGAAAACAATCAAATCGTGTTTACGTACGAAGAAAATCCAAATGGCAGCCTAGAGGATATTGCAGGAATTACAAATGAACGCGGAAATGTATTAGGGATGATGCCACATCCTGAGCGTGCTGTTGATTCATTGCTTGGAAGTGCTGACGGATTAAAATTATTTCAATCAATCGTAAAAAACTGGAGGGAATCTCATGTCACTACTGCTTGAACCAACGAACCAGATGATTAAAGATGAAAAAATCTATAGACAAATGGGTGTAAGTGATGACGAGTTTGCCCTTATAGAAAAAATCATTGGGCGCCTTCCGAACTATACGGAAATTGGTATTTTTTCTGTTATGTGGTCTGAGCATTGCAGCTATAAAAATTCAAAGCCTATCTTAAAGAAATTCCCAGTAACAGGCGAAAAGGTATTACAAGGTCCTGGTGAAGGGGCTGGGATTGTTGATATTGGAGATAACCAAGCGGTTGTTTTCAAAATTGAAAGTCATAACCATCCATCAGCAATTGAGCCATATCAAGGTGCTGCAACTGGTGTAGGTGGAATTATTCGTGACGTATTTTCAATGGGAGCAAGACCAATTGCAATTTTAAACTCACTACGCTTTGGTGAGCTAAAAACGCCACGTGTGAAATATTTATTTGAAGAGGTTGTTGCTGGAATTGCCGGTTATGGTAACTGTATCGGAATCCCGACGGTAGGTGGAGAAATTCAATTTGAAGATTCATATGAAGGAAATCCACTCGTTAACGCAATGTGTGTGGGGCTAATTAATCATGAAGATATTAAGAAGGGTCAAGCAAAAGGTGTTGGCAATACGGTTATGTATGTCGGCGCTAAAACAGGCCGCGATGGAATTCATGGGGCAACCTTTGCATCTGAGGAATTAACAGAGGATTCTGGTGAAAATCGTCCAGCGGTTCAGGTTGGAGATCCATTTATGGAAAAGCTATTGCTTGAAGCTTGTCTTGAAGTGGTAAAATGTGATGCTTTAGTTGGTATTCAAGATATGGGGGCAGCTGGATTAACAAGTTCTTCTGCAGAAATGGCAAGTAAAGCTGGATCGGGCATGGAAATGAATCTTGATTTAATTCCACAACGTGAAACAGGTATGACTCCATACGAAATGATGCTTTCTGAATCACAAGAAAGAATGCTACTTGTAGTAGAGCGTGGTAGAGAGCAAGAAATCATTGATTTATTTAAAAAGTATGATTTAGAAGCGGTAGCGGTTGGGAAAGTAACAGATGATAAAATGCTACGTCTTTTCCATAAGGGTGAAGTAGTTTGTGAGCTTCCTGTTGATGCTCTTGCAGAGGAAGCACCTGTTTATCATAAGCCATCAGCTGTACCTGCATACTATAAAGAGTTCCAAGCAATGGATGTTGCACCGCTTAAGGTAGATAACTATAAAGAAACACTTATCAATCTATTAAAGCAACCGACAATCGCAAGTAAAGAGTGGGTTTATGACCAATATGATTATATGGTTCGTACGAACACGGTTGTAGCACCTGGTTCTGACGCAGCAGTTGTGCGAATTCGTGATACGAAAAAGGCTTTAGCGATGACAACAGATTGTAACTCTCGCTACCTTTATTTAGACCCTGAAGTTGGCGGGAAAATTGCTGTAGCAGAGGCAGCACGTAACATCGTTTGCTCTGGTGGAGCACCATTAGCGATTACAGATAATTTAAACTTCGGTAATCCGGAAAAACCAGAAATCTTCTGGCAAATTGAAAAAGCTGCAGACGGTATTAGTGAAGCTTGCCGTGTATTAGAAACTCCAGTTATTGGAGGTAACGTATCACTTTACAATGAAACAAACGGTACAGCTATTTATCCAACTCCAGTTATCGGAATGGTTGGCTTAATTGAGGATACAGATTATATTACGACTCAAGACTTTAAAGAAGCTGGAGACTTAATCTACTTAGTAGGTGAAACAAAGCAAGAGTTTTGTGGAAGTGAGCTTCAAAAGCTACTTCATGGAAAAATCTTTGGTAAATCTCCAGAGCTAGATTTAGAGAATGAAAGAAACGTATTAGGACAAATTTCAAAAGCGATTCGTGCTAACACAGTTGCATCAGCACATGATGTATCAGAGGGTGGCGTTGCTGTTGCTTTAGCTGAACCATTGTTTGCTGGCAAAGGTTTAGGAGCAGAAGTAACACTTTCTGGTGATGCAACAACAGCATTATTTAGTGAATCTCAAACTCGATTTGTTCTTTCAGTGAAAGAAGAAAACCAACAAGCATTCGAGCAATTAGTTGATGCAGTATGTATCGGAGAAGTTACAAATACAGGGACGTTAATTGTGAAAAATGAAAACGGAGAATCACTTATCGATGCATCTGTTGAAGAGCTAAAGGATGCATGGAAAGGAGCTATCCCATGCTTGCTGAAATCAAGGGATTAAATGAAGAGTGTGGAGTCTTTGGAATTTGGGGACACCCTGAAGCGGCTCAAATTACTTATTATGGACTTCACAGTTTACAACATAGAGGGCAAGAAGGTGCTGGTATCGTCACTACTGACGGGGAAAAGCTGACTAGCATGAAGGGATTAGGTCTGATTAATGAAGTATTTAGTAACGGTAAACTAAATGAATTATCAGGTAAAGCAGCGATTGGGCATGTTCGTTATGCTACTGCTGGTGGAGGCGGATATGAAAACGTCCAGCCTCTCCATTTTAAATCACATAGTGGCAGCCTAGCACTTGCTCATAACGGAAACCTTGTCAACGCAAATCAGCTTAAGCATCAGCTAGAAGCTCAAGGCAGTATTTTTCAAACGACTTCCGATACTGAGGTGCTTGCTCATTTAATTAGAAGAAGTGGCTATAAAGATATGAAGGAAGCAGTGAAAAGTGCATTAACGGTTATTAAAGGTGCATATGCGTTCTTAATTATGACTGAAACAGAAATGATGGTTGCTTTAGACCCGAACGGACTACGTCCACTATCAATCGGTGTGTTAGGTGATGCTTATGTCATTGCTTCTGAAACATGTGCATTTGATGTAGTTGGTGCACGATATGAAAGAGATGTTCAGCCTGGTGAATTATTAATCATCAATGATGAAGGAATACGTTCCGAACGATTCTCAATGAACATCAATCGCTCAATCTGTAGCATGGAATATATTTATTTTTCTCGCCCTGATAGTAATATTGATGGGATTAATGTTCATACAGCTCGGAAAAACCTTGGCAAGCGATTAGCTGTCGAGTCTGAAGTGGATGCTGACGTTGTAACAGGTGTACCGGATTCTAGTATTTCAGCTGCGATCGGTTTTGCTGAGTTAACAGGTATTCCTTATGAACTAGGGTTAATTAAAAATCGCTATGTAGGACGCACGTTCATTCAGCCTTCACAATCGTTACGTGAGCAAGGCGTAAAAATGAAGCTTTCTGCTGTTCGTGGTGTTGTTGAAGGAAAACGTGTTGTCATGGTGGATGATTCCATTGTTCGTGGAACAACGAGTCGTCGGATTGTTACGATGTTACGTGAGGCAGGCGCGAAAGAGGTTCACGTACGGATTAGTTCCCCACCGATTGCCAATCCATGCTTTTACGGAATTGACACATCAACACATGAAGAATTAATTGCATCTAACCATTCCGTTGAAGAAATTCGTCAGCTTATTGGTGCTGATAGTCTCGCCTTTTTAAGTGTTGAAGGCTTGCTTGAAGGAATCGGCAGACCGTATGAAGGTGAATTCAAAGGACAATGCTTGGCTTGTTTTACAGGACGTTATCCAACAGAAATCTATCCAGATACTGTACTTCCGCATGAGAAGGCGTAGAAGAAATGCGGAAGCGGCTTGAACAGCTTCGACAAGCAAAAGAGATTGTGAATTGAAGGTGTACGTTACCTTCTATTTCTAATCGCTTATGACTCGAGGAGCTAGTCGCTAAAAGCTAGACACAAAAATTAAGAATAACCTTACCTTCTTAAAAGATAAGAAAAAAGTGAGATAGGAATCGAAGTGATCGATTCCTGTCTTACATTTATCCGAATGTATTATGAGAAGAAACAATGAAGATTGCTAAGGAGGAATCACATATGTCCGATATTTATAAACAAGCTGGTGTTGATATTGAAGCAGGCTATGAGGCAGTATCAAGAATGAAAAAGCATGTCCAAAAAACATTGCGTTCCGGTGTTATGGGTGGTCTCGGTGGCTTCGGGGGAATGTTTGATTTAAGCGAATTAAATTATAAAAAGCCAGTTTTAGTTTCCGGTACAGATGGAGTGGGAACGAAGCTGAAATTAGCTTTTATGGCAGATAAGCATGATACGATTGGTATCGATGCGGTTGCAATGTGTGTGAATGATATTCTTGCACAAGGTGCAGAACCATTATTTTTCTTAGATTATTTGGCATTAGGTAAAGCAAAGCCAGAAAAGATCGAACAAATCGTTAAAGGAATTGCCGATGGTTGTGAAGAATCAGGCTGTGCACTTGTTGGCGGTGAAACAGCAGAAATGCCGGGATTGTATGAAGAAGATGAATATGATGTGGCAGGTTTTTCAGTTGGTGTCGTTGAAAAGGATGAAATTGTAACAGGTGAAGACATTC
Source organism: Metabacillus sp. 22489 (assembly GCF_052044855.1). NCBI lineage: Bacteria > Bacillati > Bacillota > Bacilli > Caryophanales > Bacillaceae > Metabacillus > Metabacillus sp. 22489. The sequence goes on along the minus strand of NZ_JBQENT010000023.1, from coordinate 65,026 downwards.
AAGCTGGACATGCACTGATTGGTCTCCCATCAAGCGGTATTCATAGCAATGGATTTTCACTTGTTCGTAAAATTCTTCTAGAGGATGAAAAGCTAGATCTTCAAACAATATATCCTCCATTTACACAAACACTTGGTGAGGTACTATTAACACCAACAAGGCTATATGTAAAGCCTGTACTTGATGTAATTAAAAATTACAAGGTAGACGGAATGGCTCATATTACCGGTGGCGGCTTTATCGAAAATATTCCAAGAATGCTTCCTGAAGGAACTGGGGTAGAAATTGATTTAGGATCATGGGAAATCCCAACGATATTTGATTTCCTAAAGGAAAAGGGAAATTTAAGCAGTATGGATATGTACAATGTGTTTAATATGGGAATCGGATTTGTTCTTGCTGTTAAAGAAGAGCTTGTACAGGATGTAATGAGGCAGCTTGAGGCAAACGGAGAAAAGTCATATGTTATAGGGCGAGTTACAGAAGGAGCAGGTGTATCGTTTAACGAAGGAGTGCTCCGATGAAAAGGATAGCAGTTTTTGCATCAGGGAATGGCAGTAATTTTCAAGCGATTGTTGAACGGATTAATACAGGTGAAATCAAAGCAGAAATTGGTCTTGTTGTTTGTGACAAGCCTCAAGCTGGTGTAATTAATCGAGCAAAAGATGCACAAATTCCTGTTTTTAGCTTTAATCCAAAAGATTATGATACAAAAGCACAGTTCGAGGCAGAAATCCTAGCTGAGCTACAAAAACGAGAAATTGATTTAGTTATATTAGCGGGGTATATGAGATTAATCGGTCAAACCTTATTATCGGCATATGGAGGGAAAATCGTTAATATTCATCCTTCTCTTTTACCAGCTTTTCCGGGAATCGATGCGGTTGGCCAGGCTCTTAGCGCAGGTGTCAAAGTAACCGGGGTAACGGTTCATTACGTTGATGCAGGAATGGATACAGGTCCAATTATCGCGCAAAAGGCAATTGAAATTGCTGAAGATGATACAAACGAAACGTTAGCAGAAAAGGTTCATCAGGTTGAGCATGTCTTATATCCAGAAGTAATCCAGAAATTAGTTTCAAAATAAAGTATAGAGGTGACAGAAATGGCAATTAAACGTGCGCTTGTTAGTGTTTCAAATAAGGAAAATCTTGTTCCATTTGTTAAAGAATTAATCGATTTAGGTGTTGAAGTCATTTCAACAGGTGGAACGAAATCATTATTGGAGGAAAATGGGTTAAAGGTAATTGGTATTTCAGAAGTAACAGGTTTTCCGGAAATTATGGATGGTCGTGTAAAAACACTTCACCCTAATATTCATGGCGGCTTGCTTGCTGTTCGAAACAATCCTAGTCATATGAATCAATTAAAGGAAAATAACATTGAGACAATTGATTTAGTAGTTGTTAATCTATATCCTTTCAAAGAAACGATTTCAAAGCCAGATGTTAAGTTCCAGGATGCGATTGAAAACATTGATATCGGTGGACCATCAATGCTTCGTTCAGCTGCGAAAAATCATGAGGATGTAACAGTTCTTGTTGACCCACAGGATTATCAGGCAGTATTAGAAGAACTAAAAGCGACTGGTGAAGTATCACTTCCACAAAAGCAACGTTTAGCTGCAAAGGTATTTAGACATACAGCAGCTTATGATGCGCTAATTGCTGAATTTCTAACAAACACAATTGGTGAAGAGGATCCAGAATCTGTTACATTTACATTTGAAAAGAAACAAGCGCTTCGTTATGGAGAAAATCCACATCAAAAGGCTACATTCTACCAAAAACCGTTCGTACCAGTTGCATCGATCGCAAATGCAGAGCAGCTCCACGGAAAAGAGCTTTCTTTCAATAATATTAAAGACGCAGATGCTGCATTGCAAATTGTCCGTGAGTTTACAGAGCCAGCTGCAGTAGCAGTTAAGCATATGAACCCATGTGGTGTTGGCGTAGGTGTTTCTACTCTTGAAGCATTTACTCGATGCTATGAAGCTGACCCAACATCAATTTTTGGCGGAATCGTTGCATTGAATCGTGAAGTGGACGAAGCAACAGCGCAAAAACTACATGAAATTTTCTTAGAAATTGTCATTGCACCATCATTTAGTAAAGAAGCTTTAGACGTATTAACAAGCAAGAAAAACTTGCGCTTATTAACAATTGATGTTGCAGCAGCCTCTAAGCCGGAAAAACAATTACAATCTGTACGTGGCGGTTTACTTGTTCAGGATGAGGATGCTCTTTCTTTAGATGATGTTGAAGTAACAATTCCAACGAAGCGTGAGCCATCTGAAGAAGAATGGAAAGATTTAAAGCTTGCTTGGAAGGTTGTAAAGCATGTCAAATCTAACGCGATCGTTCTTGCAAAGGATGAAATGACGGTTGGTGTTGGTGCTGGGCAAATGAACCGTGTAGGATCGGCTAAAATTGCGATTGAGCAAGCGGGGGAAAAAGCAAAGGGTAGTGCACTTGGTTCTGATGCGTTCTTCCCAATGCCTGATACAGTAGAGGAAGCAGCAAAGGCTGGAATTACGGCAATTATTCAACCAGGCGGCTCAATCCGTGACGAGGATTCCATTCGTGTCGCAGATGAGTATGGAATTGCAATGGTATTTACTGGAGTACGTCATTTTAAACATTAATCCATTTTTTAAAGAGGGGAGCATATCCCCTTATCTTTTGAAATCTAGCTGAAGAAAACTAAATTTAATGAATGAGGTGTTTAAATGAAAGTACTAATTATTGGTCAAGGTGGACGGGAGCATGCTCTAGTTTGGAAGGCTGCCCAAAGCAAATTAGTAACAAAGGTTTTTGTTGCTCCAGGTAACGACGGAATGCAGGAGCTTGCAACATTAGTGCCGATTAGTGAAACAGATAATCAAGGATTGTTGGATTTTGCTAAGAAGGAAGCGATCGACTTCACATTTGTCGGTCCTGAGGTACCATTATTAAATGGAATCGTCAATGATTTCCAAGCTGCTGGGTTAAAGATTTTTGGACCAACAAAGGAAGCTGCCCTTATTGAAGGAAGCAAAAACTTTGCTAAAGAGCTGATGTTTAAATATAATATTCCGACTGCTGATTACCAAACCTTTACAGATGTTGAACAGGCAAAAGCATATATTGAAGAAAAAGGTGCACCGATTGTTATTAAAGCGGATGGACTAGCTGCAGGAAAAGGTGTAACGGTTGCTGAAACACTTGATGTGGCATTAAATAGTGTTACAGATATGCTTGAGGGTGGGAAATTTGGTGATGCTTCACGCTCTGTCGTTGTTGAGGAGTTTTTAGCTGGGGAAGAATTTTCACTAATGGCCTTTGTAAACGGCGAAAAGGTGTACCCAATGGTCATTGCTCAAGATCATAAACGTGCTTATGACAATGATGAAGGTCCAAATACTGGAGGAATGGGAGCTTATTCACCTGTTCCGCAAATCTCTGAGCAAGTTGTCGAACAAGCAGTTGAAACAATCCTAAAGCCTGCTGCTAAAGCACTTGTTAGTGAAGGGCGCTCGTTTACAGGAATTTTATATGCTGGTTTAATTTTAACGACAGATGGACCGAAAGTCATTGAGTTTAATGCTCGCTTTGGTGATCCTGAAACACAAGTAGTACTGCCAAGATTAGAGTCAGACTTAATCGAAGCACTGCTAGCAATTCTTGAAGATAAGCGGGTTGAACTGAAATGGTCAGAAAAGGCTGTATTAGGGGTAGTTCTTGCATCAAAAGGGTATCCAAATGATTATGAAAAGGGTCAGCCAATTGGAACACTTCAAGCAGAACAAACCGATGCAGTGATTTTCCATGCAGGTACAAAATGGCAGGACGAGCAGTATGTAAATAATGGTGGACGAGTACTCGTTGTTTCAGGGTATGGTGATTCAATCCAGGATGCACAAAAGCAAGCATATGAGCTTGTAGAAAAGGTTGCCTCACCAGCGTTATTTTACCGTAACGATATTGGAAATAAGGCAATTAAACACGTCGTTTCTTAATATAAACAAACAGTAAAGCAACAATACCGCCAATAAGAGCTATTAAAAGAAATGACATATCTGTTAAATATTCAATAAACATTTTAGATACCTCCATTTAATGAAAGGGGCTGGCTTAACGCCAGTCCCTTTTAAGATTGTTCATAGACGATTTTATCTTCATCCTCTTCATAATCAAAATCGTCATCATCATCAAAATGTTCATCGTCATACCCATTAAAGAACGAAAAATTGCTTCGTTCAAAAAGGTAAGTAATTGGACAGAAGCGTAAAATACCTTCACCGACCTTCATTGCAGCAAGTGCCATTACAATGATATATGAATCTCTCCAAGGTCTTTTACAATATTTAGACGTTGACCAAGCTAGCATCGTTAACCCACATGTAATCCGAATAAGCGCGTTCACAATTCCAATATTCGGTCTCATCATTCTCACCTTCCTGAATTTGTCATGAAAATGCAATAAAACGTTAATGCATCCATAAAATTCCTATGGTAACATAGTAGTAAAATTTGTAATGAAAATGGAGGGTTTTTTATGCCCGAGAGAACATATCAATGGAAATTGAGTCAGATTCGAAAACATATTGATGTTATTTCCAACAAACTTGCTCCAAAAACGGTGTTAAAAAATGCAACAATTCTCCATTCTTATCTTCGCCAATGGATAAAGGGTAATATCTGGATTGCAGATGACCGCATTGTTTATATCGGCGATCAATTACCAGAACAAATGAACCAAACTGAAATGATTGATTGTGCGAACAAAATTGTTGTACCAGGCTATATAGAACCTCACGCACATCCATTTCAATTATATAATCCCCTGTCACTTGCGAAGTATGTATCGAAAACAGGAACGACAACATTTGTAGGTGATAACCTTTTTTTCCTTTTGCAATACGATAAAAAGAAAGCGCTTACGTTTTTAGGTGACGTCGGAAAATTACCATATCACTATTATTGGTGGTCAAGATTTGATCTACAAACAGAAGTTCATGGAGAGGAGCGAATATTTTCACATGACTTTTTAAAGCAATGGCTCGCACATCCATCTGTAATCCAAGGAGGGGAATTAACGAGCTGGCCAAAACTGCTTGATGGTGATGATTGGATTTTATACTGGTTAAGAGAAACGAAACGACGTGGGAAAAAAATTGAAGGTCATTTACCAGGTGCTTCACAATCAACCTTATTGAAGATGAAGCTATTTGGAGTTGATAGTGATCATGAATCAATGAATGGAAAAGATGTAATGAATCGATTGAAAATGGGGTATACTGCAGCATTAAGACACTCTTCCATTCGTCCTGATTTGCCAAAATTGTTACAAGAGGTACAGAATGAAGGACTAACGACCTATGATCATGTATACTTTACAACGGACGGAGCGACACCAACCTTTTATAAGGATGGCATGATGAACCAATGTATTGATATAGCATTACAAGCAAATGTTCCTGCAATCGATGCATATCATATGGCAACATTTAATATTGCAAAATATTATCAGCTTGATGATCAAATTGGGGTTATTGCTCCAGGAAGAATGGCTACACTAAATATATTAGAAAGTATCGACAATCCAGCACCATCCTCAGTTATGGCAAAGGGTGAATGGTTAGTGAAGGATGGGGTACAACAAGAAGTAAATGATAATATTAACTGGGGAAAATATGGTCTTCAGCCAATGAAGTTTAATTGGGAATTAACGATGGATGACTTGCAATTTTCAATGCCAGTTGGAATGAAAATGAAAAATTCCGTTATTATGGAGCCTTATTCATTAGCAATAGATAGTTCTGTGAACCAACTATCGACTGAGCATGATGAAAGCTTTTTAGCTCTGATTGACCGAAATGGAGAATGGCGGATTAATACAGTATTAAAAGGATTTTCTAAAAAAATTCAGGGCTTTGCGAGTTCCTATTCTACAACTGGGGATATAATATTAATGGGAAAAAGCAAGGATGATATGCTAGCTGCGTTTAAACGTATGAAGGAAATTGGTGGAGGCATTGTCGTTTATGAGAGGGAAAAGGTAATTTTTGAATTAGCATTGCAGTTAAATGGTAGTGCATCTAATGAAGAGTTAGAGATGATTATCTCTAAACAGACGGATTTTTTTGAGAAATTAAAAGAAAGAGGCTATCTTTTTGATGATCCGATTTATTCATTGTTATTTTTCTCATCAACACATTTACCTTATATAAGGATAACACCAAGAGGTATTTTTGATGTCATGAAAAAAACGGTACTCTTTCCATCAATAATGCGTTAAAATATAAAAGTGAAAATGAGAAGGTTGTGTTAGTTTGCGGAGGATCTGCAGCTTATTAATCATAGTGCCCATGTTTCTATTTATAAGCGCTTGCAATACAGAAGAAGAGCAAAACAACTTCACTCAAAATGAAAATGAACAAGAGACATCTGCACATGTCGAAGAAAAATCAATCTATCCACTAACAGGACTTAAGACAGTGGACGGAGATGTAAATCGCCGACCTGTTACAGTCATGATTAACAACCATCCTAAAGCACGACCTCAGTCAGGGCTGCACAAGGCAGATATTGTTTATGAGGCATTAGCTGAAGGGAATATTACAAGGTTTTTGGCTGTTTTTCAAAGTGATATACCTGATATTATAGGACCTGTACGTAGTGCAAGGGAGTATTTTATTGACTTAAGCAAAGGCTTTGATGCTCTTTACATTCACCATGGATGGAGTCCATCAGCTAAGGAGAAGCTTGAGTCAGGTGAGGCAGATTATTTAAATGGATTGTCTTATGATGGTACACTATTTTGGAGAGCAGACAACCGTAAAGCTCCACATAATTCCTATATTTCCTATAAAAATATTTTAAAAGGTGCTAAAGAATTGAATTACAGCTCAGATTCTGAAGTAGAACCATATCAATTTTTATCAGAAGAGGAAATGGAATTATTAAAAGGTGAACATGTAAATAAGTTTGTTATAGAATATGACAAGTTGGAAACATGGCAGGCAACATATGAGTATAATCAAACTAACAATAGCTATAGTAGATATAGTGATGACGAAATGACCTACGATATGGAAAGTGGCGAACCTATTACAATAAGTAATGTTTTTGTTGTTGAAATGGAGCATGACTATATTGATAATTATGGTAGAAGAAGCATTGATGTTCAGTCAGGTGGTAAAGCAATTCTCCTGCAAGGAGGCATTATGCAGGAGGTAGAATGGGAAAACCGAGAAGGCCGTATTGTTCCGGTGAAAGATGGGGAAGTTATTAAATTTGTACCCGGGAAAACATGGATAAATATTGTTCCAAGTTTAGAAAAGTCCTTCTTTATTGAATAAAAAAGTAATTAACATTAGCGGCTGGAATGAGCTTCATTTCGATTAGGGGGACCTTAGCCCCCTACGTATTACTAATAAGGCAAAAGGCAAAAGGAGAATGGATATATGCAAATTGAAAAGCTACGAGGAAGAGAGCTTGATCAGCTTTTTGAATCGATTTTATCATTAAGAGATTTAGAGGAATGCTATCGTTTTTTTGATGATTTATGTACTGTAAATGAAATTCAATCATTAGCTCAAAGGCTAGAGGTAGCTAGAATGCTAAGAGAAGGGAATACATATCACAAAATAGAAACAGAAACAGGTGCTAGCACGGCAACGATTTCTCGAGTAAAACGCTGTTTAAACTATGGGAATGATGCCTATCAAATGGCACTTGAGCGTGTACACAATAAAAAGGAAGAAACAGAATAAGAGCGGGGCAGTCTTAATGACTGCTCCTTTTTTATGAGAAACAAGTAAAAGGTGCTTATTTCCATAAATAATCAATAGTTTCTTCTTTACTATGTCTCTTGCTCAGCAGAACGTCTTCTTTTCCCTTGCGTCCTGTGCTCGTCGGGCGGACCAAGGTGCATTTCGCTTTTCAAAATATGGATCCTTCTTATAGTTTTTTGCTAGTATGTAATTTGCTATAATAGTGAAATGGATGTTTTGAATGGAGGATTCTATACATGTATGATATTAACGAGTGGAAGCATGTGTTTAAACTCGATCCTGATAAAGAAATAAGTGATGAAGATTTAGAAAGAATATGTGAATCTGGAACAGACGGAATTATTATCGGAGGCAGCGATAATGTGACAGAGGATAATGTGTTAAATTTAATGTCTAGAGTCCGTCGGTATCTAATTCCATGTATATTAGAGGTTTCAACAGCGGATTCCATTATTCCGGGATTTGATTTGTATTTTATTCCAACTGTATTAAATAGTAGAAGAACAAAATGGATGATAGAATTGCATCATGAAGCTGTAAAAGAATATGGAGAGATTATGAATTGGGATGATATTCTTGTTGAGGGTTATTGTATCGTAAATCCTGATTGCAAGGCAGCAAAATTGTCAGAAGCAAATACAAATCTTTCAACTGACGATGTCATCGCCTATGCTCGTGTAGCAGAAAAAATGTATAACCTCCCAATCTTCTATTTGGAGTACAGTGGCATGCTTGGAGATATCGCCTTAGTAGAGGAATGCAAACGAGTATTAACAAATACAAGGTTATTTTATGGAGGAGGAATTAGCTCCCCTGAAGAAGCGAAGCAATTTGCAAAGCATGCAGATGTTGTCGTTGTTGGAAATGCTATTTATACTAACCTTGAAGCAGCTTTACAAACTGTAGCTGCTGTTAAAGAGTAAAGACTTTTAAGAAGACGAAACGCTATAAAAGGGGTTTCGTTTTATGTTGTAGATAAAGGTTTAAAAATTTAAGTGAATTTGTTAAAATTAGAACATATGTTCCTAGAAGGACGGTGAAGACGTTGCAATTTTTATCAAATCAACTCCTTACTGGTTTGAATGACAAGCAACAGGAAGCAGTAAAAACAACTGATGGACCATTGTTGATTATGGCTGGAGCCGGAAGTGGAAAAACGCGTGTGTTAACACATAGAATTGCTTACTTAATGGTAGAAAAGCAAATTGCACCATGGAATATTTTGGCGATTACGTTCACAAATAAGGCAGCGCGTGAAATGAAAGAAAGAATTCAGCATATATTAGGGCCTGGTGCAGATGATATATGGATTTCTACGTTTCACTCAATGTGTGTAAGAATTTTGCGTCGAGATAGTGACAGAATGGGAATAAATCGTAACTTTTCGATTCTTGATACGACAGATCAATTGTCGGTCATAAAAACCGTTTTAAAGGAAAAGAATCTCGATCCTAAAAAGTATGATCCAAGAAGCATTTTAGGAACGATAAGCAGCGCGAAAAATGAATTGCTTACGCCAGATGAGTTTGATAAAACGGCAAGCAGTCATTATGAACAAGTTGTAAGTGATGTTTACAAGGAGTACCAACGAAAGCTGCGAAAAAATCAATCACTCGATTTTGATGATTTAATCATGACAACAATTCAATTGTTCCAACGGGTGCCTGAAGTGTTAGAAACTTATCAACGAAAGTTCCAATATATTCATGTAGATGAGTACCAAGATACGAATAGGGCTCAATATATGTTAGTTAAGTTTCTGGCAGCACGTTTCCAAAACCTCTGTGTCGTAGGGGACTCCGATCAATCCATTTATCGTTGGCGTGGAGCAGATATTGCAAATATTCTTTCCTTTGAAAAAGATTACCCTCAAGCGAAAGTCATCTTACTTGAACAAAATTATCGTTCAACAAAATTAATTCTCGAAGCAGCGAATGAAGTTATAAAGCATAATTCAAATCGAAAGCCGAAAAAATTATGGACGGAAAACCTAGAAGGCTCTAAAATTACCTACTATCGTGCTGATAGTGAAGCAGCGGAAGGACAGTTTGTAGCAGGGAAGATTAAACAGCTCGTAGACTCTGGTCAGAGAAAATTTTCCGATATCGCTATTCTCTATCGTACAAACGCACAATCGCGGATTATTGAGGAAGTTTTACTCAAATCAAATATTAACTATACAATCGTTGGCGGAATTAAGTTCTATGATAGAAAAGAAATTAAAGATTTACTTGCATATTTACGACTAATCGCAAATCCTGATGATGATATTAGTTTATTAAGGGTCATTAATGTACCGAAACGAGGCGTCGGTTCTACTTCAGTAGATAAAATCGCAAACTATGCAATAGCCAATGATTTATCAATTTTTCAAGCGTTAGAAGAAATTGAACAGGTTGGTGTTAGTGCAAGAGTAGTCAATGCATTAGTAGAATTCCGCGAATTAATTCGAAACCTAGGTAATATGCAGGATTATTTATCGGTAACAGAGCTTGCAGAAGAAATTATCGAAAAATCAGGTTATCGGGAAATGCTAAAGCAAGAAAAAACTTTGGAAGCACAAAGTAGACTTGAAAATATTGATGAGTTTTTATCTGTTACACAGACATTTGAAAAGCAAAGTGAAGATAAAAGCTTAGTTGCCTTCTTAACAGATTTGGCTCTCGTATCAGATATTGATAAGCTTGAGGAAGATGAGCAGCAACAAAATGATGCGATTGTCTTAATGACCCTTCATTCTGCTAAGGGATTAGAGTTTCCAGTTGTCTTTTTAATCGGCCTTGAGGAAGGTGTTTTCCCACATAGCCGTTCGTTAATGGAAGAGGACGAAATGGAAGAGGAACGTCGATTAATGTATGTTGGGGTCACGCGAGCGGAACAAGAGCTATACATCACAAATGCTCAAATGCGGACATTATTCGGTCGGACTAGTATGAATCCTGAATCACGGTTTATAAAGGAAATACCGAGTGAATTAATTGAAAATCTAAATGAAGAGATAAAGAAAAAGCAGGCGTCAACAGCGACATCAAGCTTTGCAGCAGCACGCCGTCAGGATAAACGTCCACCTGTTATGAGACCAATTGCAGCCTCAACAGGAGGAGATCAGCTTTCATGGTCTGTTGGCGACAAAGCAGAGCATAAAAAATGGGGAATAGGTACAGTTGTCAGTGTCAAAGGCTCTGGTGAAGGAACAGAATTGGATATCGCGTTTCCGAGCCCAGTAGGCATTAAACGTCTACTTGCAAAATTTGCACCAATTAATCGTATATAAGTAAAGAAATGTTCTAGAAAGGATTGAACATCTGAATGGACAAACAATCAGCGCTCAAACAGGTTCAAGAATTACATGAATTGCTAAACACCTATAACTATGAATATCATGTTCTTGATAAACCGAGTGTTCCCGATTCTGAGTATGACAGATTAATGCAGGAATTAATCAAGCTAGAGGAGCAATTCCCTGAGTTGAAAACCCCTGATTCACCAACACAACGGGTCGGTGGTGTTACGTTAGAGGCCTTTCAAAAGGTTGAACATAGAACGCCAATGCTCAGTCTCGGCAATGCATTTAATGAAACAGATTTACGTGATTTTGACCGTCGGGTAAGACAGGCAGTTGGGGACGATGTTCAATATGTTGTTGAGTTAAAAATTGACGGTTTAGCAGTTTCATTACGATATGAAAATGGTTTGTTTGTACAAGGTGCAACAAGAGGGGACGGGACGACAGGAGAAGACATTACGGAAAACCTGAAAACCATTCGCTCAATTCCTTTAAGGCTAAAGAGAGAGTTGTCATTTGAGGTTCGTGGTGAGGCGTTTATGCCAAGAAAATCCTTTGAACGATTGAATGAGCTTCGACTTGAGCAAGAGGAAGAACCATTTGCAAATCCGAGAAATGCAGCTGCTGGCTCAATCAGACAGCTTGACCCGAAAATAGCAGCGAAACGAAACCTCGACATCTTTGTGTATAGCATCGCTGATTTAGGTGGTATCGGTGTCCAGAGGCATAGTGAAGCATTGGATTTGCTTGAAGAACTAGGGTTTAAAACAAATAAAGAGCGTAGAAAATGTGACAGCATTGAGGAAGTCTTAACAGCGATCAATGAAATTCAGGAAAAAAGGTCGACGTTAACGTATGATATTGATGGTATCGTAATAAAGGTCGATTCGTTAGCACAACAGGAGGAGCTTGGATTTACAGCAAAAAGTCCGCGTTGGGCAATTGCCTATAAGTTCCCTGCTGAAGAAGTGATGACAAAATTACTTGATATTGAATTAAGCGTTGGGAGAACAGGTGTTATTACACCAACAGCGATCTTGGAGCCAGTTCGGGTTGCTGGGACAACGGTCCAACGAGCTTCTCTTCATAATGAAGATTTGATTAGAGAAAAGGATATCAAAATCGGTGATACTGTTGTTGTAAAAAAAGCAGGTGATATCATTCCTGAGGTTGTTAACGTCTTAGTTGACCTGCGAACTGGTGAAGAGAAGGAATTCTCGATGCCAACACATTGCCCTGCCTGTGAAAGTGAGCTTGTTCGTATTGAAGGTGAGGTTGCTTTACGTTGTATTAACCCACAATGCCCAGCTCAAATTAAAGAAGGTCTCATCCACTTCGTTTCAAGAAATGCAATGAATATTGATGGTCTTGGAGAACGGGTCGTAGAGCAATTATTTGTTGAAGGATTAATCAAGGATGTTGCTGACCTATATCGATTAACAAGAGATGAGCTTATCAAGCTTGAACGTATGGGTGAAAAGTCAACAGATAACCTATTACAAGCAATCGAACAGTCAAAGGGAAATTCCCTTGAAAGACTTTTGTTTGGGCTAGGTATTCGTCATGTTGGAGCAAAGGCGGCGAAAACTTTAGCACAGCAGTTTGAAACAATTGAGAATCTTCAGAAGGCATCAAGGGAAGAGTTAATCGCGATTAATGAAATTGGCGATAAAATGGCTGATGCAGTTGTTACCTATTTTGAAAACCCAGATGTCCAGCATTTAATTGCAGAGCTAAAAAGCTTAGGAGTCAATACTGAATATAAAGGTCCAAAGCTGATAAAGGCTGAGGATAGTGATTCGTATTTGGCGGGAAAAACAGTTGTTCTAACAGGAAAGCTAGAACAGTTAACGCGAAATGAAGCAAAAGAGGGTATTGAAGCACTAGGCGGGAAAGTGACCGGAAGTGTTAGCAAAAGCACAGATTTAGTTGTAGCAGGAGAAGCTGCAGGAAGCAAGCTGAAGAAAGCTCAAGAGCTAAGCATAGAAGTATGGGATGAAGCACGACTTTATGAAGAATTAAATAAATAAGAGGTGTAAGTCACTTGAAAAAGAAACTAGGGTTGGTGCTTGCAAGCTTTATTTTATTAACAGCATGTGCACCAAATTTTGGAGACCAGGAAGAACAAATCGTTCAGGAAACGGAAGATGACTCAAAGGAACAGGCGATTATACCAAAGTATAATATTTCTGATTCCTATTATAAAACAATACTAAATACAGATAAAAAAGCTGGTGAATCAAGCTATAAGCCCGGAGCAGCGAGAGGTCATGTGGCAGAGGGAGTTAGCACGCGGTTAGATATTGATGAATTTGAGACAGGACTCATGAGGGTTGCACAAGATACGTTCTCTCCTGATACGTACTTATTTCAAGAGGGACAATATTTAACTAGTGAAGTGATTTCGAGCTGGTTGAAACGTAAACTAGATGGACAGGAATTAAAGGATGCTCAAGCAGCAGCAGCCAAAAAGGATAAAAATACAACAGGTAATGATGAAAAGTACGTTGAAGTGGGATTGAACCCGGCTTTACCTGAAAATATTAATCTTGTAGAGGCGAATGAAAAAAACCCTATTTATCTAAAACAAATTCTGGAACATAATTACTTAATACGAAATGAAGATAATTCAGTTCAACTTGGCGGTGTAGTTATCGGATTGGCGATGAATTCTATTCATTATTATAAGCAAGAAGATGGTTATGAAAAGTATATAGACATTAATAGGGAAACGTTGTTGCAAAAAGGAAAGGAAATGGCTGATACGATACTTAAACGTATAAGAAGCACGAAAGGCTTAGAGAATGTGCCAGTTGTATTCGCGATTTATGAGCTAGAGGATAAATCCTCTCTCGTACCAGGAAATTATATTGCTAAATCGGTAGTAAAGGAAGGCAATAACAGTCTAGGAGGCTGGGACACGGTTGATGAGGATTACGTTTTATTCCCATCTGATGAGGGAACAGAGAAATACCGTGATGATGCTCAAAGATTTAATTCCTTTAAAACAGATGTTGAGGAATTCTTTCCAAATTACACAGGTGTAATTGGCAAGGCGTTTTATAAAAATGGAGAAATGAACTATCTAGATATTGAAATTCCGATGCAGTTTTATAGTAAGGGGGAGGTCATTGCGTTTACTCAGTTTATCACTGGGAAAGTAATGGAATCATTCCCTGACTATATCTCACTTGAAGTCAATATTACGTCGAACAATGGCCAGGAAGCGCTCATCATAAAAGAACCGAAACAAGAGGAGCCGACGGTTCATATTTACAAATAATGTTTTAAGCAAGCTAAATACTTATTGTATTTAGCTTGCTTTTTTATGTTTAGGCATAAAATCCTAATCCGTCCTGCCAGAGGTACCAGTTGGGAAAAGTGTATCATTTCTAGTAACTTGCTAGCATACGAATGAAGCATGAGCGTTCCTCCTTACTAAGGATCCTATGCTGAAATAATGTATCGTTCTGTTCTTAAGTGAAAGGAAGGCAGTTTTTGAGGTTAGATTTAAATTTCTATTACACAAGGAGGAGATAAAACATGGTGATTCCTTATAAACACGAGCCTTTTACCGATTTTTCGGTGCCCCATCATAAACGTGCATTTAAGGAAGGGATAGAAAAGGTTGAATCTTATTTAAACCTGGAGTATCCGCTTATTATAGGTGGAAGGAAAATATCGACGACAGAAACGATCATTTCGACTAATCCTGCAAATAAGGAGGAAGTGATTGGCACTGTTGCAAAGGCGACAAAGGAACATGCAGAAAAAGCGATGCAAGCTGCAGAAGAGGCGTTTCAGTCATGGAGAAAGTCAAAGCCAGAAATGCGAGCGGATCTTTTATTTCGAGCAGCAGCAATTGTCCGGCGTCGGAAGCATGAGTTTTCAGCACTGCTTGTGAAGGAAGCAGGAAAGCCGTGGAAGGAAGCAGATGCTGATACTGCTGAGGCTATTGATTTTATGGAGTACTATGGCAGGCAAATGCTGTTGTTAAAGGATGGAATGCCTGTTGAAAGTCGGTCAATTGAAGTAAATCACTATCACTACATTCCTTTAGGTGTAGGCATTATTATATCGCCGTGGAACTTTGCCTTTGCGATTATGGCTGGGATGACGTCCGCAGCGATTGTAACGGGCAACACCGTCTTATTAAAGCCTGCAAGTGCTACTCCAGTTATTGCGGCAAAGTTTTTAGAGGTGCTGGAGGAAGCAGGCTTGCCACCAGGTGTTGTCAACTATGTTCCTGGTAGTGGAGCAGAGGTTGGCGATTATTTAGTTGACCATCCAAAAACGAGATTTATTAGCTTTACAGGCTCGAGAGATGTTGGGGTAAGAATTTATGAACGGGCAGCAAAGGTACATGATGGGCAAATATGGTTAAAACGTGTAATTGCAGAAATGGGTGGGAAGGATACGATTATTGTCGACTCGACTGCAGATTTAGAATTGGCAGCCCAATCAATTGTTGCCTCTTCATTTGGCTTTTCAGGTCAAAAATGCTCAGCATGCTCCCGCGCAGTTATTTTAAAGGATGTTTATGAGCAGGTGTTAGAGAGAGTAATCGCTTTAACTAGACAGCTTTCCGTTGGTGAGGCGACTGATTCTTCAGTCTTTATGGGACCTGTAATCGATCAGGCTGCCTTCGATAAAATTAACGAATATATTGAAATCGGCAAACAGGAAGGGAAATTAGTTGCTGGGGGAAATGCTGATAGCTCGAGGGGATTTTTTATTGAACCAACCATTTTTGCCGATGTAGCAGAGGATGCACGGATTATGAAGGAAGAAATTTTTGGCCCGGTTGTTGCGTTTTGTAAAGCAAATGATTTTCAGCATGCCATTGCTATTGCTAATAATACGGAATATGGTCTCACAGGGGCTGTATTAACAAATAATCGTGAGCATATTGAAATAGCGAAGGAAGACTTTCATGTTGGCAATCTTTATATTAATCGTGGATGCACAGGGGCGATTGTTGGCTATCAACCATTTGGCGGCTTCAACATGTCTGGTACAGATTCAAAGGCAGGTGGCCCTGATTATTTGCTTCTCCATATGCAAGCGAAGACGATTTCGGAGCAATTTTAAATAATAAAACAAGCCAATCCCTGTACAGGAAATAGGGGTTGGCTTTTCATTATGCCGCGTCTTATCCTTGCCAATAAACACGATCATCCTGCTCGTTCACTTCATCAGGAATTTTCGCTATGCTAGCATTAACAGAAATCTGCTCAACATCATTTGCATCATTTGAAGCTGCTTGTTTTATTTCCTGATGATTGTGCCCTTTTTCGTTAGATAGTGCTTGGAGCAATTGCCTTGTTAGCTCACTGCGTTTTTTATACTCTTCTAAAAACGCAGTAATTGCGATAAGGAAGCCCCCACCGATTAAGCATGTAAAGTAAGGCTGAAATGTACTAATCATTTGGAGCATCATAAATTGGATTGAGCCACCATATAAAGCTTGTTCAGCTTGTACAGATTTTATCGCGATTGAAATATGATTAATAAGTCCTATAATGCCAGCAGCGATTAATAATCCGCCGAAGCCATATAAAAATTTTTTCACATACGTCACTCCTGAAAACGTTCTATTTTTTCGATCTTAACATGTTTAAGAAAAATCTACTAGAAGTTTGAATGATAAAGAAAAAAACAGATCATTCTCTAAATTTCTCCCATGTTCTTAAATCAAATTGAAACTTAATTTTATAAGTTTCAATGAATAGATATAATCTATTTGAACATATAAGAGAAAAAAGATACGTTTTTGTGTATGTTTATTCATTTCACGGTACGTGATTAATTATGTCTATTTGATGAACTTGTCAGATTGTGTTACGGTTATTAAGGACTTTCTTCACCGGTCAATCTATGAGTCTATGTTTTTTATCATCATGAAATTGCATAAGCTTGCATAAGGTTTTGTTAACAACTTTTTAAGGGGGTGATTAAATGGAACTAACAGTAGCAACATGGTGCTGGCTACTCATACCGATGCCATTGTTGATTGTATTATCTGTCATCACATATTTTACGGAAAAAAGGAGTGGTTAAACAAAAATGGATATTAATTATGCCCAGCTTACAGCGATTATCGTCTACTTAATTGGAATGGGCGCGATAGGTGTAGTTGCGACAAAACTGACAAGTAATTTAAATGATTATGTGCTAGGTGGAAGACGACTAAGTGCTGGAGTTGCTGCCTTAAGTGCAGGAGCATCAGATATGAGCGGCTGGCTCATGCTAGGTTTACCAGGTGCTATGTATGTAAGTGGTATGGGAGGAATATGGATTGCGATTGGCTTATCAATAGGTGCGTATTTAAATTGGCAATTTGTTGCGAAGCGGTTTAGAGTTTACACGGAGTTAGCCAATGATGCGATTACGATTCCAGACTATTTTGAAAATCGATTCCATGACAAATCAAAGCTTTTACGAGTCGTTTCAGCAATTGTCATTCTAGTATTCTTCACTTTTTACACATCATCAAGTCTTGTAGGTGGGGCCATTCTTTTAGAAAGCTCATTTAATATGGATTATCGGCTTGCCTTATGGGTTGGGTGTGCGGTTATTTTATCCTATACGTTGTTTGGCGGATTTTTAGCTGCCAGCTGGACTGACTTTGTGCAAGGAATTCTTATGCTATTAGCTCTAATTATTATACCGATCGTTGTTATTTATGAACTAGGCGGTTGGGGAGAAATGTTACAAAAAATTGGAAATATTGATCCATCTTATCTGAATGTCAATAATGGTGCAACCTTTATAGGCGTAGTATCACTACTTGCGTGGGGTCTTGGCTATTTTGGTCAGCCACATATTATTGTTCGCTTTATGGGGATAAAATCGACAAAGGAAATCCCAAAAGCACGCTTAATCGGGATGACATGGATGATTATTTCACTATTTGGAGCTATTTTTATCGGATTTACCGGTATCGCCTATTTTGCAGATGCTCCGCTTAAAAACTCTGAAACTGTGTTTATCATGATCTCTCAAGTATTGTTTAATCCATGGGTTTCAGGATTTTTATTAGCCGCGATTCTTGCTGCGATTATGAGTACAGTTGATTCACAATTAATTGTTGCTTCAAGTGCGTTGGCACAGGATTTCTATAAGCAGCTATTTAAACGAAATGCGACGCAAAAGGAAGAAATGATTGTTGGCAGAATCGCCTGTCTTGCCATTGCGATTATTGCGATCTTCTTAGGGTATGATCGAGATAGTAAGGTTTTAGAATTAGTAAGCTATGCTTGGGCAGGCTTTGGGGCAGCGTTCGGTCCTCTAATTGTCATCAGCTTATTCTGGAAACGAATGACGAGAAATGGTGCGTTAGCTGGAATGATTGTCGGTGCTGTAACAGTTATCGTATGGTCTAATCTTAAAGGCGGAATTTTTGACTTATACGAGCTAGCACCAGGCTTTATCTTTTCCTGTCTTGCCATTGTCATCGTTAGCTTAATTGAAAAGGGTCCTTCAGAAGAAGTGCAAAAGGAATTTGAGAGCTACAAAGAAGAACTAAGAAAATCATAGGAACACAAAAATGCTTGGGTTATACATGATATAACCCAAGCATTATTTGATATGGTAAGAGTTAGTTTTCCTTAAGCAAACTCAATTTAAAGACACCAACATTTCCGGATTCATATAAATTTGTTACAGAGGTTGAGTACTCTTGAATCGTTCCGGTGAATTTTTCATCCTTTTCAGGAAGTTCCACAAGAAATTTCCCTTCGTATAATAATGTCGTTACATCGTGGTAATCCTCGCTTTTTACTTCGAAGGTAAAGCTTATGATATCACCATTTTTTGATGTACTTTCTTTAAACTCATTCACTAAAAAAAGCCGATCATTT
Source organism: Metabacillus sp. 22489 (assembly GCF_052044855.1). Classification (NCBI taxonomy): domain Bacteria; kingdom Bacillati; phylum Bacillota; class Bacilli; order Caryophanales; family Bacillaceae; genus Metabacillus; species Metabacillus sp. 22489. Next base: position 46,101 of record NZ_JBQENT010000023.1, on the reverse strand, counting down.
AACATAACCTTTGTTTCCAAAAGATCAAATCCTTTCATTATTAAAAGCCTCATCCTGCTATTTAGATTATATCCATTTTCATTGATTTCTTCGCTTTTCATGCTCTAGAAATAAGAAAATGAAGCGCCTAGGCAAAAATCAGGATGTGAACATAGGATAATATCATCTAAAAACATAAGGGGTGTACGCTATGAGTGATCCATTGAACATGATGAATGATTTTTTTCGAAGCCGTCCAAAGCGAACACTATTAGATTCAATCGATGATATGTTTAAACAGCAATCTCCAAGCTTTTTAGTAAATATAAATGAAACGGATGAGCAATATATGGTAATCGCTGAGCTGCCGGGGGTACCAAAGAATGATATTCATGTAGAAATGCGCGGCAATGACCTTATCATTAACGTAACGGAACAGAAGCAACCACCGCGAAATCTTGGCGGTGTTAGAAGGGTACACATACCAGAGCATGTCTTAAAAAAGCAAATGAAGGCAGTTTATCGGAATGGACTTTTAGAAATTAGCTTTAGAAAAAGAAGACCTACTAGAATTGAAATCGAATAGACATGACCGCTAGTTTAGGAGCTGGCGGTTTTGCTCTGTTTTCTGTATAATTTTTATTTTTGAAAAGAGTTAACAAAGGAGTTTTCGCTTTTCTTACTTCGTGTTGATTAAATAGCCTTATTTTTGGTATCATCAGAGTATTGTGAACGTACGATTTTGTGGAGGTGAAAGTCATGTCAAGAATTACGACAGAGCAAGTAAAGCACGTAGCAAACCTAGCACGTTTGGCTATAACAGAAGAAGAAGCTGAGGTTATGACAAATCAGCTAGACGCGATTATTACATTTGCTGAGCTCCTTAACGAGGTTGACACAGAAAATGTAAAGCCGACATCACATGTATTAGATATGAAAAATGTTATGAGAGAAGATATACCGAAAAAAGGCTTGGATAATGAAGAGGTTGTAAAAAATGCTCCAGACCATATCGATGGATATATTCGTGTACCATCAATTTTAGAATAGAGGAGGGACAAGCATGGCACTCTTTGATCAGAAAATATCTGAATTAAAAGATTTATTACATAAAAAAGAAGTATCTGTTTCTGACTTGGTTGATGAGTCGTATAAGCGGATTCATGAAGTAGACGAAAAAGTGGGAGCGTTTTTGACCCTTAATGAAGAAAAAGCACGTGCATATGCTAAGGAATTAGATGAAGCATTAGGTAGTCGTGACGAATTTGGATTATTATTCGGAATGCCGATTGGTGTAAAGGATAATATCGTAACAAAAGGTTTGCGAACAACATGTGCAAGTAAAATTCTTGAAAACTTCGATCCAATCTATGATGCAACAGTCGTTCAACGTCTGCAGCAAGCAGAGGCAGTTACGATCGGGAAACTTAATATGGACGAGTTTGCGATGGGTTCTTCAAATGAAAACTCTGGCTTCAAGCTTACAAAAAATCCATGGGACTTAGAAAGAGTACCTGGTGGATCAAGCGGTGGTTCAGCTGCAGCAGTTGCTGCAGGTGAGGTACCATTCTCATTAGGATCAGATACAGGTGGCTCGATTCGTCAGCCAGCATCGTTTTGTGGTGTAGTAGGATTAAAGCCTACATATGGTCGTGTGTCACGTTTTGGTTTAGTTGCATTCGCATCCTCATTAGACCAAATTGGACCGATAACACGTAATGTTGAAGATAACGCATTCCTTTTACAAGCTATTTCTGGTGTTGATGAAATGGATTCAACCTCTGCTAATGTAGAAGTGCCAGATTTCCTTTCAGCTTTAACAGGTGATGTAAAAGGCTTGAAGATTGCTGTACCGAAGGAATATTTAGGTGAAGGTGTAGCAGAAGAAGTAAAGCAATCTGTTTTAGACGCGCTAAAGGTTCTTGAAGGTCTTGGAGCTACATGGGAAGAGGTTTCCCTACCACACTCTAAATATGCTCTTGCTACTTATTATCTACTGTCATCATCTGAAGCATCTGCTAACCTTTCCCGTTTTGACGGTGTACGTTATGGCTATCGAACAGATAATGCAGAAAACTTACTAGATTTATATATGCAAAGCCGTGCAGAGGGTTTTGGTAATGAAGTAAAGCGCCGGATTATGCTCGGAACATTTGCGTTAAGCTCTGGCTATTATGATGCTTACTATAAGAAGGCACAGAAGGTTCGTACATTAATTAAAAAAGACTTTGAAGATGTTTTTGAAAATTATGATGTCATTATCGGACCAACAACACCAACGTCAGCATTTAAAATTGGGGAAAATATCAAAGACCCATTAACAATGTATGCAAATGATATTTTGACAATCCCAGTAAACCTTGCAGGTGTCCCGGGAATATCTGTCCCATGTGGCCAATCAAACGGGCTGCCATTAGGATTGCAAATTATCGGAAAGCATTTTGACGAAAGTACGATTTACCGCGTTGCACATGCATTTGAGCAAGCAACAGACCATCATAAAGCAAAACCTGAATTGTAAGGGGTGAGAAAAACAATGGAATATGAAACAGTCATAGGACTTGAAGTCCACGTAGAGCTTAAAACAGACTCGAAGATCTTCTCAAGTGCACCAAACCATTTCGGTGCTGAGCCAAATACAAATACAACGGTAGTAGAACTAGGCTATCCTGGTGTGCTTCCAGTGCTAAACAAAAAGGTCGTCGACTTTGCGATGAAGGCATGTATGGCATTAAACTGTGAAGTGGCTACTGAAACAAAATTTGACCGTAAAAACTATTTTTACCCAGATAATCCAAAGGCATATCAAATTTCTCAGTTTGATAAACCGATTGGAGAAAACGGCTGGATTGATATTGAAGTAAATGGTGAGAAGAAGCGGATCGGAATTACTCGGATTCATATGGAAGAGGATGCAGGAAAGCTTATCCATACGAATGATGGCTATTCACTAGTCGATTTAAACCGTCAAGGGACACCATTAATTGAAATCGTATCTGAGCCAGATATTCGTACACCTGAAGAGGCATATGCTTACTTGGAGAAATTAAAAGCAATTATTCAATACACCGAAGTATCTGATTGTAAGATGGAAGAGGGATCTCTTCGTTGTGATGCGAATATTTCACTACGCCCAGTTGGACAAAAGGAATTCGGAACAAAAACAGAATTGAAAAATCTAAACTCCTTTGCCTTTGTCCAAAAGGGATTAGAATACGAGCAAAAGCGTCAGGAGAAAATCCTTCGTTCTGGTGGAACGATTGATCAAGAGACACGCCGTTATGATGAAGCGACGAAAAAGACGATTCTTATGCGTGTGAAGGAAGGCTCTGATGATTATCGCTATTTCCCTGAGCCAGACCTTGTTGAACTGTATATTGATGATGAGTGGAAGGCTAGAATTCGTGCAGAGATTCCTGAGCTTCCAGATCAGCGCAGAAAACGTTATGTTGAAGAATTAGGCTTACCGGAGTATGATGCTCAAGTTCTTACGATGACAAAGGAAATGTCTGACTTCTTTGAACAAACACTTAAATCTGGTGCTGAAGCAAAGCAAGCATCAAACTGGATTATGGGTGAGCTTTCAGGCTATTTAAATGCTGAAGGAAAAGAGCTAGGTGATGTTGCATTAACTCCTGAAGGCTTAGCTGGCATGATTAAATTGATTGAAAATGGAACGATTTCTTCAAAAATTGCAAAACAAGTATTTAAAGAGCTTGTGGAAAACGGTGGAGATGCAGAAAAAATCGTCAAGGAAAAAGGACTTGTCCAAATTTCTGACGATGAAACGTTACGTAAGTTTGTAACAGAAGCATTAGATGCAAATCCACAGTCTGTTGAAGACTTTAAAAACGGAAAGCAAAAAGCGATCGGTTTCCTTGTAGGTCAAATTATGAAGGCAACAAAGGGACAAGCAAACCCTCCTATGGTAAACAAGCTATTAATGGAGGAAATCCAAAAGCGTTAAATGGTGAGACTGAGGAAATCTACTTCTAGCTTTAAAAGTGGAACTAGATTTAAATAATGAAGAAAAGCTTGGGTTGAAATTTTCAATCCAAGCTTTTTTTATAGATATGTTGAATTTTCCCCTTTAAGTGAGATGGTTTACTTAGAGATAATCGCATCTCCCATATTTGTTTTATAACAATCTATTCATAGAACAGAATCCTACTAAGCAGCAGCCATTATACAAATTTTCAGTAGCATAGTGACATAAAAGGCAGAGGAAATGAAGAAAAAATTAATTTATTCTTAAACTAAAGTGAAAGTAATTTACAATATTGTGAAATGAAAGGTAAGATAAGTGATATAGGTTTGAAAATTAAGGTAAAATAGAAGTAGGAAAGGCTTTGAGAGGGGTTCTAGTATGAATAAAGGTGATATCTTTAAAAAGTTTATTATAAATAACCGATTTGTTCTATTTTTGCTTGTATTGCTTTTGATAGGAATAAATATCTTAATATTTAGAGAAGTTTCATTTATTTTTACTCCATTAGAGGTATTGGTAAAAACAGTCATTTTACCAATTATGATGGCAACAGTTCTCTACTATCTATTAAATCCAATTGTAAACTATCTTGAAAAATGGCGAATAAAAAGGGTCTACTCCATTTTATTGTTATACATTATCATTATCGGCTTATTGACGATTATTATCGTGTCGGTCATTCCATTTTTGCGTGACCAAATTATGAGTCTTGTCACAAAGTTTCCTTACTATGTAAAGGATGTCGAGAAGCTGACAAAGGATATTGTTGGCAGTCAATTTATAAATGAAGCGCAAAAAACATTAAACATTAATGTACCTGACCTAGTAAGCAATGTGTCAGAGCATGTCACGAAAATTCTTAACAGTACATGGTTAGGAATAGGTGTTTTTGTTGGAGCGGTAAAGGACTTTTTACTAGCATTAATCATCCTACCATTTGTGCTTTTCTATTTATTAAAGGATGGCAAAAAGCTGCCAAAATATATTTTAACGTTCTTGCCAGTTCCATTGCGAAATCAATCCTTTTCGGTTATGAAGGAAATAAATACGAGCATTAGTCTTTATATAAGAGGACAAATTATTGTTAGCTTTTGTATAGGGATTTTAATGTATATCGGGTTTATGATAATCGGTTTAGAATATGCGTCCCTCTTAGCATTAATTGCCGCATTTACGAGCATTGTCCCATATTTAGGACCTGCGATTGCGATTACACCAGCATTGATTATCGCGATTGTCACATCGCCAATCATGCTGTTAAAGCTTATTGTCGTATGGACAGTTGTTCAGCTCGTCGAAGGAAAATTCATCTCACCGCAAATTATGGGAAGAAACCTTCATATTCATCCGATTACGATTATATTTGTTATTTTAACGGCGGGAAATCTTTTTGGTGTCGTTGGGATTATTTTAGCCGTTCCAGGCTATGCTGTCTTAAAAGTTATCGCAACACATTTGTTTGAGTATTTAAAATCTAGAAGTGATTTATATAAAGAGGCGAAGTAATTGGTTCTTAATGCTCGACCTATTGGATAAAATTTTACAGAGGGATTCCCCTCTGTTTTTTTATGTTTGTTTTGGAGCAAGCTATCGCGAGGTGGCGGTGAGCAATTTCTTTACTACACTATTAAAAAGTAACAAAGTTCCCTAAATATGCCTTTTAAAAAACAAATCTACGCGAAATGTAAATTCTATGTAAAGATACATAACGAAAACGATGTAATGTTAAGTTTTTGTAAATTTTCTTTAAAGATATTGTAAATTCGACAAAAACTAATAAAATTAGACATTGGGGTTAAAAAAAGAAAATAGAAAAAATCTTGGAGGGTTTTCACATGGCATTTGGCTCAAAGAAAGATGTTTTTTTTGACAAGATCCTATTAATAGCAAAAAACTTAGACGAAGCTGTTAAATATCTTGTCGATATTGATGTGAAAAAGATTAGTGATTTAAAGGAAGTTGCTTCAGTAATGAAGTCATATGAAAGCAAAGGTGATACATATATACATGAACTAATTGTTGACTTAAATAAAACGTTCATTACGCCGATTGAGCGTGAGGATCTTTTACAATTAGCGATGAAGATGGATGATGTCCTTGATGGCTTAGAACAATGTGTTGCCTACTTTGAAATGTTTTCCTTTAAAGGGTATGACGAGTACATTGAAAAGTTTATTAAATATATACACAGCAGTACAAATGAGATTTTAAAAGCAATGCAATTATTATCAAATAAAAAATTACTTGATATGAGAACACATTCAATCGAATTAAAGGATATTGAATCCAAATGCGATGATTTGTTAAGAGTTTCAATCAAGCATTTATTTGCTACACAAAAGGACCCAATTAAAATTATTCAGCATAAGGAAATTTACGAAATGCTTGAAAAGGTAACAGATAGTTGCCAGGATGTAGCGAATACGATTGAAACGATTATCATGAGAAACGCATAAGGGAGCGCAATATTAAAAAATGGATACTATTTTAATACTAACGATTTTAATCGTGATATGCGCACTAGCCTTTGACTTTATCAATGGGTTTCATGATACAGCGAATGCGATTGCAACGTCCGTATCAACGCGCGCACTTTCACCAAAAGTAGCAATTATATTAGCAGCTAGTATGAACTTCATCGGAGCAATCACCTTTACAGGGGTTGCAAAGACGATCACAAAGGATATTGTTGACCCGTTCGCATTAGAGAATGGTTCAGTCATTATTTTAGCAGCTCTTATAGCAGCAATCGCATGGAATTTAATCACTTGGTATTATGGTATACCTAGTAGCTCTTCACATGCGTTAATTGGATCCATTGCAGGTGCAGCTGTATCAGCAGCAGGATTAAATATTTTAAACTGGACTGGATTTATAAAAATATTACAGGCACTTCTCTTTTCACCATTTATCGCATTAGCAATCGGATTTATTATGATGAGCTTATTTGCTGTAATTTTCCGTAATACAAATCTATATAAATCAAACCGTAGATTTCGGATATTTCAAATCTTCACTGCTGCATTACAATCATTTACACATGGTACAAATGATGCGCAAAAGGCAATGGGGATTATTACGATGGCATTAATTGCCGCAGGATATCACTCATCACACGGTGACATTCCATTATGGGTAAGAATTTCTGCAGCATTAGCAATGGGGATCGGAACATCGATAGGTGGTTGGAAAATTATTAAAACTGTCGGTGGGAAAATTATGAAAATCCGCCCGGTAAATGGAGCAGCAGCAGACCTTTCTTCTGCACTTATTATCTTTGGAGCAACAACAATCCATTTGCCAGTTAGTACAACCCATGTTATTTCTTCTGCGATCATGGGGGTTGGATCTGCTCAACGTGTGAAAGGTGTAAAATGGGGTGTAGCTCGTAAAATTGTCATCACATGGATAATTACATTACCTATTTCAGCTATCCTAGCAGCTCTAATTTATCAATTATTAAATTTATTTTTTTAACTCAGCACGGACTTACTCATAACGGGTAGGTCCTTTTCGTATCATTCACCAAATTTTGTTTAATAACTTTACTTTTTTTTCGAAACATGGTGATAATAATAGTTAGGCAAATTTGAAATTGTTGTGGACAATTACGGATGTCACTTGTGATCTTTCTATAGAAGCGTATAATGTTTTTGTTAATATAAAATATATAAAAAAGTTGACGGATGTAAGGAGATTTTTTCTCCATATTTAGAAGAGGAATGAAAATAGAATAATTTCTACTATAGTCTTGATGTTAAAGCTTAAGGCGCGAAAGGTACAAGTGATAAGCATATGCTTGTTGCCAAAAGCGGACACCTCATGCTTTTTGATTCGAGAACTTAACTTTTTGTAATAGGATGATGGTATCATGCAAAGAGCAAGAATAATATATAACCCAACTTCAGGTCGTGAAGCCTTTAAAAAGCATTTACCTGATGTTTTGCAAAAATTTGAACAAGCCGGGTATGAAACTTCATGTCATGCAACAACATGTGAGGGTGATGCGATTGATGCTGCAAGGAAAGCAGCTGAGCGTGGCTTCGATTTAATTGTTGCAGCAGGTGGTGATGGGACGATAAACGAAGTCGTAAATGGAATCGCAGGCTTAGAAAATCGCCCTAAACTAGCAGTAATCCCAGTTGGAACAACAAATGATTTCGCAAGAGCAATCGGAATTCCGTTAAATAATGTTCTTCAGGCAGTTGAGACGATTTTAACTGGGGAACCTAAAAAGATTGATATTGGACAGGTTAATGGTCAATACTTTATTAACATTGCTGGTGGCGGCCGATTAACAGAGTTAACCTATGAAGTGCCGAGCAAGCTAAAAACAATGGTCGGACAGCTCGCCTATTATTTAAAAGGGATGGAAATGCTTCCTTCAATTCGTCCTGCAGAGGTAAAAATTGAATATGACGGGAAGTTATTTGAAGGAGAAATCATGTTGTTTCTCGTTTCCTTAACAAACTCTGTTGGTGGCTTTGAAAAGCTAGCACCAGATTCAAGTCTAAATGATGGAATGTTCGATTTATTAATCCTCAAGAAAGCAAATCTAGCTGAATTTATTCGCATTGCTACATTAGCTTTAAGAGGTGACCACATCAATGATGAACATATTATTTACACAAAAGCAAACCGTGTAAAGGTCATTAATCAAGATAAAATGCAATTAAACTTAGATGGTGAATATGGCGGCCTGTTACCAGGAGAATTCGTTAACCTTTACCAGCATATTGATTTCATGGTATCAGCAGATAAAGCAAGAGTGTTAGAGGAAGAGTAAGAAACTTGGCAACAAATAGCCAGGTTTTTTTACTGCCTTCTCATTATGATAAAATAAGTTAAATCATAGAAAAAAGGAAGAAGCAAATGGCGAAAATTGAAGCACCCGTAGCAAAAAATGAATATTACGATGTGACCTTTGAAGACTTAACACATGAAGGTGCCGGTGTAGCTAAAGTAGAAGGATTCCCGATTTTCGTTGAGAACGCCTTACCAGACGAACGAGGGAAAGTGAAGGTTGTGAAGGTGAAAAAGGGCTTTGCCTTCGGACGGTTAATTGAGCTGTATGAAAAAAGTGAACACCGTGTCGATGCACCATGTCCGATTTATTCACAATGTGGCGGCTGTCAGCTTCAGCATGTTAGCTATAAAGGTCAGCTTGACTTCAAACGGAAGCAGGTCGAGCAAGTCCTCACACGCATCGGTAAGCTAGATATGACGAAGGTAAAGGTTCACCCAACTTTAGGAATGAACGACCCTTGGAATTATCGTAACAAAGCACAGGTTCCAATCGGTGAACGTGAAGGTGGACTAGTAGCAGGCTTTTACCAAAAGCGCAGCCATGACATTATCGACATGGAAAGATGCCTCATTCAACAAGCCGAAAATGACGACGTCGTCCAAGCAGTCAAAAAAATCTGTGAACAATACGGCATCCGCGCTTACAATGAAGAAAAGCATAGCGGTTGGCTCCGCCATATCATGGTTCGCTATGGACTCGTCACAGGCGAAATGATGGTCGTCTTTGTGACAAAAACGAAGGAATTTGCCCATAAGAAGGAAATCATTGAGCAAATCACAAAGCAATTCCCACAAGTAAAATCAATCGTACAAAACATCAACAATAAACGAACAAACGTCATCTTCGGAGATGAAACAAATGTCCTTTGGGGCGAAGAATATATTTATGACAAGATCGGCAACGTCAAGTTTGCGATTTCAGCTCGTTCATTCTATCAAGTAAACCCAGAGCAAACAAAGGTTTTATACGATAAAGCATTGGAATATGCCCAGCTAACTGGTAAAGAATCGGTTATTGACGCTTACTGTGGCATCGGAACAATTTCTCTCTTTCTTGCCCAAAAGGCAAAGAACGTCTTTGGTGTTGAAATCGTCCCAGAAGCAATTGAGGATGCAAACCGTAACGCCCAATTAAACAACATCACAAACGCAGAATTTGCAGTAGGTGAAGCCGAGGTTGTGATCCCTGAATGGTACAAGCAAGGAAACGAAGCAGATGTCATCGTCGTTGACCCACCGCGTAAAGGCTGTGATGAGGCGTTGTTAAAGACAATTATTGAGATGAAGCCTAAGCGTGTTGTTTATGTATCTTGTAACCCTGGGACGTTGGCGAGGGATTTACAAGTACTTGAACAGGGTGGGTATGAGACGGTTGAGGTGCAGCCGGTGGATATGTTTCCGCATACGACGCACGTTGAGGTAGTATCGCAGATGATTTTAAAAGAAGAAGCAGGTTCCCGATAAGGGGGAATCCTGCCTCTATTCAATTGTAATGGCGCAAATCGATAATGAAATAAACGGTATGCGTCTTTTAATACATCGAATTGATTGATGAAGTTAATCTTTAAAAAGTTATTAATATTTTTAATGTAGTTTCCCTTAATTGCATTTTATATTTGTTTGTAACAGGTTTAACTGAAATAAAACTAATTAATGTTATAATAAATGTAAATGCTTTTCATACGGAGGGACTTTGAAATGAAATGGTCTGAAGTTCGTCAGCATTTTCCAGAACGCTGTGTCTTAGTAGAAGCATTAAAAACAGAAACAAGAGGAAAAGAAAGAATTATTGAAGAAATGTCTGTAATTGATGATTTTGAGAACGGCAATGCAGCATGGAAAGTTTATAAAAAGCTGCATTTAGAAAATCAAAAACGCGATTTATATATCTTTCACACAAATAATGAAGAAATAAAGGTAATCGAGCAGCCATATATTGGAGTACGTAGAAGAGTATGAAATTTCTAATGTATGATCAATTACCTTTAGTCTCTGTTGAGATTGAATATGATGGACGGAAAAAGATATTTAGCAACGTACTACTTGATACTGGCTGCTCTTCAACCATTTTAGATACGGACTTGTGTGAAGAAATCGGGTTGATGCTAGATTTAGAGAACGCTATTACACGTAAGATGTATGGAATTGGCGGTACGGAAATCTGTATTGAACAAAAAGTGAGCAGCCTGATAATAGATAAGTTTCATCTTAGTGATTTCACTATTCAGCTTGGTGATGTTAGAGAAATGCATGGATTTGACGGAATCATCGGTAATGATTTTTTTCTTGCAAATAAATTAATCATCGATTTTGAAAATATGGAAGTGCGAAAAAACTAGGTTAAGGTAAACTAAACACTACTACATCTATATGAATCTGCCATCACCACACGAGCCACGCAAGGTAGTTGCAATGTTTGAATTAGGATAAACTAAACTAGGTACCTGTTACAGTAAGTAACAGGTACTAATTTTTTAAAAACAGGAGATCAAATAATGGATAATAACGATATTTTAATACGCTTAAGATATGCATTAGAAATAAAAAATAAAGAAATGGCAGAAATATTTAAACTTGGCGGTATGGAAGTATCAGTACCAGAGGTAGTCAAGATACTCACAAAGACATACGATGATGAGGAATATGAAAATGAAGATCAAATAAAATGTACTCACAGTATGTTAGACTCATTTTTAAATGGCCTTATTATTTACAAAAGAGGGAAACAAGAGCCGAAACCAGGACAGCCTAATCCACAGGAACCTTCTCTGAAGACGAACGGAAACGTGAATAATCTCCTTTTAAAGAAGGTTAAAATCGCACTAGCTTTAACGACTGAGGATATGCTCGATGTTTTTGACCATGTAGGATTACGGGTATCAAAAGGAGAACTTGGGGCTTTATTACGGAAAGAAGGGCATAAAAATTATAAAGAATGTGGCGATAATTTCGCTAGAAACTTCTTAAAAGGGCTAGCTGTTAAATATAGAGGATAATGCCGTTAAAGGAATCTATAGGTGAAGAAATGATACATTCATACTCAGGGAAGACAATACAATTTCAGATAAAATACAAAAATCGAGCCTCTATAAGAATTTTGATTGATAGCTATGGGACAGTTGAAGTACAGGCTCCGAAAAGGACACCTGATGAAAGAGTCCTTCTAGCATTAGAGGAAAATTGGGAGCTCATTCAGCAAAAATTAAACGAAATAAAGGATCGGATGAATGGGCCACAGGAAAAGCTCTATGAGAATGAGGAGACCTTTCTTTATTTAGGTGACACTTATCCGATAAAGATTATCCAAAATATAAATATCAAACAGGAGCATGTTGTGTTTGAAGGAGATAGGCTGCATGTATACGTCAAGGAGCTCGACGATGACAAAATAAAACAGGCGTTAAAACGATTTTATTATCAGCAAACTAAGACATTAGTGGAGAAGAGTATCCGCACCTATCAATGGAACTTTAAAACAAAACCACGCTCTATTCGTATTACGGATAGTAAACGTACATGGGGAACCTGTGATTCAAAACTGCAATTAACATTTAATTGGAGGCTGGCAATGGCGCCTCGTGAGGTAATTGACTATGTCGTTGTTCACGAAATGTGTCATATGGTTCATCTAAATCACGACCGATCCTTCTGGCGCCTTGTCGGAAAAATCATGCCTGACTATAAGGAAAAAGAAAACTGGCTAGCTTTATCAAATTGGAAAATGACGGTTTAATATGAGAATTGAATTCATAAATTTTTTGTATGTTTAGATGTTTATATAGGTCTAATAAATTAACCAGCACCTTACGTGTAACCACATAACCTCAAGCCATGTAGAAGCATTTTTTCGAAGGTAGAGTTGAAAGTGTAATACAAAAAAAGATCGTTAAATGTAAAAGGATATGAAACTTTTCTTTCAAAGGGAAGACTTCATATCCTTTTTTTGTTTGGAAAAAGAATTTGGATTTCGTCCTATGTTCTCTTCTTCATGGGAAATCTTCATATCTGGATGCAGAATAGGGAAAACTCAAAATGGTATAGGTAAATCAATAAAATGAGGTGATGATATGGTGGAGCCGTATGTGGAGGTAAGGAACGTCTCGAAGATATTTGGTAAATCTCCTAAAGTTGCGATTGAATTGTTGAAGCAGGGCAAATCAAAAAAAGAGATTTTAAAAGCAACAGGGCAAACGGTTGGTGTTAATAATGTTAATTTTAAAATTTATCCAGGTGAAATTTTTGTCATCATGGGTTTATCTGGTAGTGGAAAGTCAACCTTAATCCGCATGTTTAACAGGTTGATCGATCCTACAATTGGAGAAATCCTAATAAAAAACGAAGATATCGTCAAGATGAATGCCGCAAGATTACGGGAAACCAGGCAAAAAAGAATAAGTATGGTCTTTCAAAACTTTGCTCTTTTTCCACATAGAACGGTTTTAGAAAATACTGAATTTGGTCTTGAAATCAAGAAAGTTGCTCCTGATGAACGTAAGGAAAAAGCGATGCAGGCTTTAGAAGCTGTCGGTTTAAAAGGCTATGAACATCAATACCCATCACAATTGAGTGGTGGAATGCAACAAAGGGTTGGTCTTGCTAGAGCTCTTGCTAGTGATACAGATATTATTCTGATGGATGAAGCGTTTAGTGCCCTTGACCCGTTAATTCGAAAAGATATGCAGGATGAATTGATTGACATTCAAGAACAATATAAGAAAACGATTATATTTATCACCCATGATTTAGATGAAGCACTGCGAATTGGGGATCGGATTGCCTTGATGAAAGATGGCAGTGTTATTCAATTAGGGACACCAGAAGAAATTATGATTAAGCCGGCAAATGAATTTGTCGAGAAGTTTGTTGAGGATGTTGATTTATCTAAAGTCCTAACAGCCTCTCATGTGATGAAGCGAGGAGAAAGAATCAGTGTTGACCGTGGTCCGAGGGTTGCATTGGAAATTATGCGAAATCAAGGATATTCCAGCATATTTGTCGTAGACCGTAAAAGGAAGTTGTTGGGTGCGATTACTGCTGAACAAGCACGTCAAGCCATTCAGCAAAATCAATCCATCGCCGACGTCATGACAACTGATATCCCAACCGTTTCAGAAGATACATTACTGACAGATTTGATGGATGTCATCGCCACATCCAGCTTCCCGATATCTGTTATAGATGAAGAAAACCGATTAAAAGGGGTTGTGATCCGAGGGGCCGTCATTGGTGCCTTAAGTGGTAATAAAGATTCCTTGAACGAATTGGAGAGTGATTAAACCAATGAATATTCCCAAAATTCCTCTAGGAGAATGGGTAGATTCCTTTGTCGCATGGTTAACGATAGCATTAGGTGGACTTTTTACCTTTATAACCAATGTAATCGATGGTCTATTGGATATTATCGTAAATGTATTAAGTGTAGGTCCTCCGATTGTCTTAATTCTTATCCTGACTCTTTTGGTTACATATACAAGCAGATGGCCATTAGGAGTATTTACGCTCATTAGTTTGCTATTGATTGATAATCTTGGGTATTGGGATTCAAGTATTCAAACACTTGCGATTGTATTATTATCAGGATTACTTACAATCATCATTGGAGTCCCTTTAGGAATATGGTGTTCCCAAAGAAAAACCGTGCAAAGCATCGTTACGCCGATATTAGACTTTATGCAGACAATGCCAGCATTTGTTTATTTAATTCCTTCCATTTTATTTTTTGGAATTGGAGTCGTACCAGGAATTATTGCGTCATTTATTTTCGCTATTGCACCGACCATTCGTATGACGAATCTTGGAATTCAGAAGGTGCCGAATGATTTAATTGAAGCTGCAAATGCTTTTGGTTCAAGTACAAGTCAAAAGTTGTTCAAAGTGCAATTACCTTTAGCTACTCCAACGATTATGGCAGGAATTAACCAAAGTATTATGCTTGCCCTATCAATGGTTGTTACGGCTTCATTAGTTGGGGCACCTGGACTTGGAGCAGATGTTTACCGAGCGGTAAGTCAAATTGACGTTGGACAAGGCTTTGAAGCTGGATTATCGATCGTCTTTATTGCAATCGTTCTTGATCGTATTACGCAAAACTTACGTAACCCGGCTTATAGGCATGCTGTTAAGCCTAAAATTGCCTTTTCAATTTTAGCGTTACTTATCGTTGTTACGGCAATTGTAGTAACAATTTTTGAAGGCAAGGGTGCAGTGAATGAGGATGCGAATGGTATTGGTGCCCAAGTAGACTATGAAATCGTTGGGATTGAACCAGGAGCAGGATTGATGGAGTTGACCAATACAGCACTAAAGGATTACGAGTTAGATGATTGGACGTTACTTGAAGGCTCTTCTGCGGCAATGGTTGCACAATTGCAGAAAGCAATAACGAATCAAGAACCAATTATTATTACTGGATGGTCACCACATTGGATGTTCTCCTCATTCGATTTGAAATACCTCGATGACCCGAAAGGATCCTTTGGAGGTGCTGAAGATATTCATACAGTCGTAAGAAAAGGACTCGAACAGGATGCACCTGGTGCTTATAGGATTCTTGATCAATTTTCATGGGAACCAAGTGATATGGAGGCAGTGATGGTTGATATCACAGATGGAATGGATCCATCTGAAGCTGCGGAAAAATGGATCAATGCCAATCCCGACAAAGTTTCTGAATGGACAAAGGGTGCCCAATCGGGGAATGGTGAACGGATTAAACTTGTTTATGTTGCTTGGGACACAGAGATAGCTAGCACAAATGTTATTGGTAAGGTTCTTGAGCAAAATGGCTATAAAGTGACATTGAGCCAAGTTGAAGTTGGGCCAATGTTTGCTGGTGTAGCCAATGGGAGTGCAGATGCTATGGTTGGTGCGTGGCTCCCAACAACACATGCTGAATACTATAATACCTATAAGAACGATATTGTTGACCTTGGACGAAATCTTCATGGGACGAAGAATGGGTTGGTTGTGCCAGAGTATGTCGATGTTGATTCGGTTGAAGACTTGAAATAAAGGAGCGAGAATCTACTCGAGACTCTCTTACCAAAAAAATATTTGTATTAGGGTAAACAACCACTACATCAATGATACCCGCGATCCACGTGGAATGTAACTCGAAACGAAAGGCAACTACCCTGTTTGGGAGTTGTCTTTTCTGTTTCTTGTAATGTAAATACTAAAAGAAACAATCACATTACTATTATTTAAACTTAGGAGTGATTGATGTGAGCAATCAAAAAAGCAAATAAAAGACATACATTAATAGAAAGACCGCGAATTACTGCAAACAAGAAAAAATAGTTGATTTTTTAGCCTTTCTAAGTTTAAACTCAATTCGATAGCTTTCACTAATATTCTACATTTTTCGCTCCTACTATTCCTATTTCCATTAAAGCTATTTACCAAATATTAATATGTTAAACACTCTTTAAGTGAGACATTTAGCCGTTTTTATAGTGCATAATTATCTTTCATTTCAGTAAAAAATGTAGCGATAAAGCGACTTTGTATATCACTGCTATTAAATAAAGTTTAGTAGAGCTAATTATTCTTATTCATAGGAGGCTTCCATGGCAAACGATATTATTATCCGTTTTGAAAATGTAACAAAATCCTACAACAGTCATATGAGAGTATTAAAAGACGTAAGCTTTGAGCTTGAACGTGGAAAATTTTATACATTGCTTGGTCCTTCAGGCTGTGGGAAAACGACGATCTTACGTATCATTGCAGGCTTTGAAAAACCAACAACAGGGGATGTATTCATTAATGGCAAGTGTGTAAATGACGTACCAGCAAATGAGCGTCAAGTAAACACTGTATTCCAAGACTATGCCCTTTTCCCGCATTTAAATGTATTTGAAAATATAGCTTTCGGTTTACGCATTAAAAAAGTAAAAGAACCTGAAATTAAAGAACGCGTAGCTGAAGCGTTAAATTTCGTAAACTTAGCGGGTTATGAAAACCGTGAAATTACTGAAATGTCAGGTGGTCAGCGGCAAAGGGTTGCGATCGCACGGGCTATCGTTAATGACCCAGAAGTGATTTTACTTGATGAACCATTATCAGCACTTGATTTAAAGCTGCGCACAGAAATGCAATATGAGCTACGCGAGCTCCAGCAACGACTTGGTAAAACATTTATTTTCGTTACACATGACCAAGAGGAAGCTTTAGCGATGAGTGATGAAATTTTCGTTTTAAATGAAGGGATTATTCAGCAATCTGGGATGCCAGTTGATATTTATGATGAACCAATTAACCGTTTCGTTGCGGACTTCATTGGGGAGTCAAACATCGTTGACGGCATTATGCTTGAAGATTATAAAGTTGAATTTGCTGGAAAAGTATTTGACTGTGTCGATGGGGGTATGAAGCCTAACGAAAAAATCGATGTGGTTATTCGTCCAGAAGATTTACACATTACATCGCCAGAAGAAGGGAAAATTGTTGTTCGCGTCGATACGCAATTATTCCGCGGTGTACATTACGAGTTATCGACATATGATAAAGATGGAAATGAGTGGCTTGTTCACTCGCTGAAAAAGGCTGAAGTAGGTGCACAAGTAGGTCTTGATTTCGATCCAGAGGCGATTCATATTATGCGTCTAAATGAAACAGAGGAAGAATTTGACGCACGTATAGAGGCATATACGAATGAAGCTTAAGTCAAAATCAGCGTTCATTCCATATTTACTATGGATTGCACTCTTCGTAATTGCACCGATTGGACTCATATTGTATTATTCAATGCTCGATTTAAACGGAGAATTTACGCTAGTAAACTATAAAAATTTCTTTACATCAGCATACTTAACGATGACGTTAACGAGCTTTTGGTATGCTTTAATTATTACGTTTTTCACGTTACTTATCTCATATCCAACTGCGTATCTTTTAACAAAAACAAAGCATAAGCATTTATGGCTCATGCTCATTATTATTCCGTCATGGATCAATTTATTATTAAAGACGTATGCATTTATTGGGATTTTCGGTTTATACGGACCAATCAATGCAGTAATGGAAATATTGGGCTTTGACCCGACGCAAATATTATTTATTGACTTTAGCTTCGTGTTCGTTGCAGTGTATATTTTTATCCCGTTTATGATTATTCCAATTTTCAATGCGTTAGACAAAATGAATCCGTCCTTGATTTATGCATCACGTGACTTAGGCGCTTCACCGCTTACGACGTTCAGACGAGTTATTTTTCCTTTAACGATTGAAGGGGTTAAATCAGGGATTCAGGTAACGTTCATCCCTGCTCTTTCACTCTTTATGATTACACGCTTAATTGCTGGGAACAAGGTAATTACGCTTGGTACAGCGATAGAGCAGCAATTTTTAGTTGCGCAAAATTGGGGAATGGGTTCAACAATTGCTGTGTTCCTCATTTTAATCATGTTTGTCATTATGGTGTTTACGCGCAAAAAGAAAAAAGGAGGTCGAGCATAAATGCGATCAAGGTTAACGATGTCAGCTAAAGTATATTTAGCAATCGTGTTTGTTATTTTATATGCACCGATCTTCTATTTGATTTTTTATTCCTTCAATAGTGGCGGTTCAATGAGTTCATTTGAAGGTTTTACACTTGAACATTACCAAGCCGTATTTGGTGATAATCGTTTACTCGTTATTTTAATCAATACCGTGATCGTTGCCTTATTATCTGCGTTAATAGCTACTATTATCGGAACACTTGGAGCTATTGGTATTGTTTCATTAAGAAATAAAAAATTACGAAACACGATCTTATCATTAAATAATATTTTAATTGTTAGCCCAGATGTTGTGATTGGGGCAAGCTTCTTAATTTTATTCACAATGATTGGTGTTAAGCTTGGCTTTGCATCTGTATTAATTTCACATATTGCATTCAGTATCCCGATCGTTGTCATTATGGTTTTGCCGAAAATATTGGAGATGAATACGAACTTAATTGATGCAGCGCTTGATTTAGGAGCTAGTCGTCGCGATGTTTTAACACGTGTTATCATTCCATATATTAAACCAGGGATATTAGCTGGTTTTTTTATGGCGATAACTTATTCATTAGATGACTTCGCAGTCACATTTTTTGTTACAGGTAACGGTTTTAGTACATTGTCTGTTGAAATCTATTCGATGGCACGTGCAGGTATTTCCTTAACTGTTAATGCAATCTCAGGGCTAGTGTTTATTGTGACAGTCGGTATTGTTGTGATGTATTATCTCATTACGATGCGGTCGAAAAAAACGGAGGGCTCTACTCAATGAAATCGTTAATTCATATAATGTTAGCAATCGTTATAGCATGTGGTCTACTTTCATTTGTTGCATCGAAGCTTGAAGCAACAAGCTCAACTGGTGGAGAAGACACGTTAGTTGTATACAATTGGGGAGAATACATTGACCCTTCGTTAATCGAGCAGTTTGAAAAAGAAACAGGCATTTCTGTTATTTATGAAACGTATGACTCAAACGAAGCGATGCTAACGAAAATTAGACAAGGTGGCTCAACCTATGATGTCGTTGTCCCATCAGAATATACAATCGAAACAATGATTAAAGAAGATTTATTAATTGAAATTGATCATTCAAAGCTTCCAAACTTGAAAAATATCGATCCCTACTTTTTAGATTTGCCATTCGACCCGAAAAACAAATATTCCGTTCCGTACTTTTGGGGAACGGTTGGGGTAGTTTATAATCCGAATGAGATTCCAAAACATATTACGTTTGATTCTTGGGACGATTTATGGGATCCAGCATTAAAAAATAAGGTATTTTTAGTTGATGGTGCACGTGAAGTGATCGGTATGGGATTAAACAGTTTAGGCTATTCGTTAAATTCACGTGACGAGAACGAATTAGATGAAGCATTAGAAAAATTAAAAGCACTAAACGGCAATGTCAAAGCGATTATTGGAGATGAAGTTACTCCTCTAATGATAAATAATGAAGCTACAGTAGCCGTAACATTTTCTGGCCAAGCAGCAGACATGATGTCTGAAAATGAAGAGTTGAATTACGCAGTACCTTCAGAAGGCTCAAACCTATGGTTCGACAACATGGTTATTCCTAAAACCTCATCAAATGTGGATGGAGCGCATCAGTTTCTTAATTTTATGCTGGATGCAAAGGTTGCTGCACAAAATGCTGATTATGTCGGATATGCGATTCCAAATAAAGCAGCATGGGAACTATTAGATGAAGAAGTGGTAAACGATGAACGTTTCTATCCACGTGAAGAAAGTCGCAAAAACTTAGAAGTATATGAGAATCTAGGACTTGAGCTTCTTGGGACATATAACGAATACTTTTTAGAGTTTAAAATGTCGTTAAATTAATTTTCCGTGAGTAAAATAGTGAGCTAAAGTTGTGGGGAGATAACTTGTAACTCCCATGTTTGAGTGTCTATCTTATTAATATTGAAAGTGTAACCCAAAAGAAACCTTTCTCAGTTTAAAGAAAATATTTCAGATTCAATATCATCCCGGGATTTTCATTAATTCGATTCCGGGATTTTCATTTTTAATCATTAAAAACACAACGCAATATTTATCTATTCTCTTTCCTTTTTCTCCTTTAAGTCTTTCAATCCTAGATTTCCCAATAGCCTCTCTAAAGTGGGAGATTCTTTAAGTTAGAATAGGATGTTTTCTGCGAACGCTTACGAATATTTTGATTTATTTTTATAAATGCCAGCCTTCTATAGACATTAGCTATGATTTCGTGTCAAATAGGTTATTGCTTAGTATTACAAAATAACCATATAATAAAACCTGTATTATAGATAGAAATAGAGTTTAAGAGAGTATATCGTTATAAAAATAATGAGCGTGAAAAATCTAAGCAACTAACTAGCTTAATAAAGGAGGGATATGGTGAAACCTCTTTACATATCGATAAAAGAGAAGATTGAAGCAGATATTCAAGAAGGGGTACTAAAGTCAGGGGATCGTCTACCTTCTGAGATAGTACTTGCAACAAAGTTTAAAGTTAGCCGTGAAACTGTAAGATCTGCAATCCGATTGCTTGAGGAAGAGGAAAAAGTTTATGTTAGGCATGGAGTAGGAACATTTGTCGTTAACCCGCTACCGAAAACACCTAATAGCTTAGAAAAACTAATGAGTGTTACTTCAATGATAAAGTATGCAGGCTTAGAGGATGGGGAAAAACGGGAAAGAATAAAGGTTATTAAACCTACAGATGAATGGGAGGAGCTTCTTCAATTAAAAGAAGGTGAAGAGGTAATCATTCATGAAAGAATCCGAACAGCAAATGAAGAACCAGTTGTGTTTTCACAGAATATCTTAGCGGAATCACTTGTTAAGAAAAAAATGATCAATCAAGGATCGATAGGGTCATTATTCGATTATTTGAAAAAGGAATGTAATATTGATATTAGTAGAGCAACGACTGAAATTGTTGTGCCACTTCATACAGATAGGAATTGTCAGAAACTCCTTATTCGTCCAGAAACGACTGTCTTGTTATTAAAGCAGCTGCATTATAATTATCAAAATCGTCCAGTTCTCTATTCATTGGACTATTTTAGAAATGACGTATTTAAATTCACTGTAAATAGAACACGATAAAAATCAAATAACCTTAACTAGTGAACAAACCGAACAATTTCTCTTAATTGGTCGGTTTTTTGTTTTTTATTTTTATAAAGGTATAGACAACTTTGGGAGCGATGAAAGTGTATGTGTGAATATTTACAATAAAATTACAATCTAAACAAAGTTTATTAATAAATATTTGTTACATTAAGTTTGAGAGGTATAGACATCTACAGTATAAAGAGAATTAATAAAGATGAGAGGAGATGATAAATTGTGGTACTTTAAAACACTTGGTTTGAGGAAAATTGTTGAATTCATTCTACTTGCAATTTTTCTGCTATTCTTTTTTGGTCCTTTATTGAATTTACTTTTACTGGCATTTTCAGGAGAGTGGCAATATCCTGATGTTTTGCCAACGTCATGGTCGTTGGAATGGTGGAGCTTCGTCTTAGCTGATGAATCAATCCTAAGATCGATGTGGCTATCTTTTCTAATAGCTGCTCTTGTTACATTAATCTCTTTAATTATTTGTATACCTGCAGCATACGCTTTTGCGCGGATTAGCTTTCCATTAAGAAGGTTTTTCCTATTCTCCTTTTTGCTAACAAACGCTTTTCCGAAAATGGGGTTATATGTTGCAATAGCTGTTTTGTTTTATCAATACGGTCTAATGAATACATTCATTGGGATTATATTAATTCATCTAATTAATACGCTCATGTTAATGACGTGGATCCCTTCAGCAGCATTTGAAAATGTTCATCGATCACAAGAGGAATCGGCTCGCGATGCGGGAGCATCTCCATTTAAAGTATTTTGGCATATCACTTTGCCAATGGCTAAGCCGGGAATTATTGTTGCCTCTGTATTTACTTTCTTATCTTCTTTAGATGAAGCACAAGGAACCTTACTTGTAGGGATTCCAGATTATAAAACAATGCCAGTTATTATGTATTCCATAATAGCTGATTATCCAAGTACAGCAGGTGCTGTGTTTTCTGTAATTTTGACATTACCGACTATCATCTTGCTCTTTGCGGCGAGAAAATTTGTTGGGGCAGATTCATTTGCAAACGGAATGCGACTTAAATAATGATTTGAAACGAACAGGAGAAAGGAAGGTAATGGAGTGTCAACATGCTTATCAATAACTAATTTAAGCAAGGTCTATCCTACAGGTGATGGTGTTAAGGGTTTTTCTTTAGATATTAAAAATGGAGAAATGGTTACATTACTCGGCCCTTCAGGTTGTGGTAAATCTACTATTCTTCGTAGTGTCGGTGGATTTATAGAACCAAATGAGGGATTGATTCTTATCGATGGGAAAGAAGTGAATCATCTTCCTCCAGAAAAGAGACCTAGTGCGATGGTATTTCAAAGCTATAATTTATGGCCACATATGACTGTGTTTAATAATTTAGCATTTAGTTTAAAGCTAAAGAAAGTCAAGAAAGCTGAAATTGTAGAAAAAGTGAAATGGGCATTAAACTTAGTTCAGCTTCAAGGTTATGAGAAAAAGTACCCGACTGAGTTATCAGGAGGTCAACAACAACGGATTGCGCTTGCACGTGCGTTACTTCTTGAACCGAGAGTACTACTGTTGGATGAACCATTCTCAGCTCTTGATGCGAAATTAAGACATGAATTACGTGAAGAATTGAGAGAGATTCAAGCAAAACAACAGCTTACGATGCTTTTTGTTACCCATGATCAAGAAGAGGCACTTTCAATCTCAGATCGTATCGTGGTCATGAACAAAGGGGAAATTGAGCAAATCGATACTCCTCAAAATATTTATAATTATCCTGCTTCAATGTTTGTTGCTCAATTCATAGGTAAGATGAATTTTCTTAAGGGATATGCACAAGGTGAGAAAATTAATATCGGATCTTTAGCTTATCCTAATCTTAATCATTATAACGGAAATGTTACTGTTGCAGTCAGACCAGAAGATGTTGTTATTGCTAATGAGATAGAGAATGGTATTGAAGCCTTAACTGAAAAAGTGATGATGTTAGGCCATTACGCAGAAATAAGCTTAAAAACGGATTTTGGTAAGTTGAAGATGTTTGTCGATCGAAGTGATATCAGTCAGTTTAAAATGCAACAAAAAATCCGCATTACCTTCGCAACAATCCAAGCCTTTCCAGAAGACAGTAATGTACATAAGGATGGATATTCAAAAATACTAAATCTAACAAAAGAGGAGATCAAAGTATATGAAAAAGCCTAATCCATTAAAAAGAATTGTAGCAGGAACAATGTTGGCTGTAAGTGTCTTTTCATTAGTTGCATGTAATGATAGTAAGACAAACAATACTATGGGTGATGGAGAGGAACAAGTAACAAAAATATCTCTATACAGTTCCGGTTCCCAAAATGTTGAGAACTTTTGGGAAACAGTGATTCCTAAATTTGAAGAAGAGCATAAAAATATCGATGTAGAATTTGTATTCGTTCCATCGGGTACAGGTGGACAGGCTACGATCGATCGAATCATTGCTGCTAAAAAGGCAAATAAAGATTCAGAGGTTGATATTTATGAGGGAGCGCTAGCAGATATTTTACGAAGCGAAGATGAAGGCGGACTATTTTATGAGCTTTCAACAGACACTATACAAAATTTAGAGAATGTTCAAGAAGAAAATATGGTGGGTACTCAAAATCTAGCAGTACCATATCGTGCTTCATCAGTTATTCTTGCATACAATTCAGAAAAAGTAAAAGATGTACCGAACACCGCAGAAGAATTAAATGCATGGATAAAAGAAAACCCAGGTCGCTTTGCATATAATGATCCAAATACAGGAGGAGCAGGAAGTTCATTTGTCCTATCTACTGTTTACAACGAACTTGATGCAGATGCTATGAATGTCCAAGATGAAAGCATCATGGAAGATTGGGACAAGGGGATTCAAATTCTAAAGGACATGGCACCATACCTTTATAAAGAAGGGGTATATCCTAAAAAAAATCAAGGAACTCTAGACCTACTTGCAAATGGCGAAGTGGATATGATTCCTGCGTGGTCTGATATGGCACTAGAACAAATTAGTTCAAAATTATTACCGGACACAATTAAACTAAAACAAATTGATCCAGCATTTACAGGTGGACCTTCATATTTAATGGCTGTGGATAATGGTGATGAAGAACGAAAAGAAGCCTCAGAAACGTTCTTAAATTATGTTCTTACTCAAGATGTTCAGAAGTTAGTTATTGATAAAATGTATGGATATCCAGGTATTAAGTGGGAGCTTTTATCAGAAGAGGATCAAAAGAAATTTGAATCAGTTAGTGGCGGTTATCGTACTTTTAATGGTGGCGAACTTGGAAATGAATTAATGAAAGTATGGCAAAAAGAGGTTGCAAGTCAATGAGTAGGGAAGTTGCCTTAGAGGAGAGTTTTGTAATCAAGAAAAAAACAAAATTAGCGATGTTAGGGATAGGGCTAGTTATGCCTTCTTTCCTAACTTTGCTTGTTTTGGTTATCTATCCGGTGGCACTTGCTATAATGGAAAGTTTTCAAAATGAAGAAGATGTTTTCTCACTTGAAAACTATATATATATCTTTACTGAACCATTAATCTTACAAAATATCCAACATACATTAATTGTTACGTTTGTTTCTTGTATCTTAACTTTAGGAATAAGCTATATATTAGCGATTTATTTAAATTTTAGTAAAAGTATTGTTGCTAAAATAATCAACAAGCTGTATTTTATCCCTTTATTTATTCCTGGAGTTATCGCCATTTATGGATTTATAAATTTTTACAGAGACAATGGCTGGGTTTCAAGAATCATTGGAGCAGATAATATGCCGTCGATTATATATGACATGAAAGGCTTGTTAATGATTAATGTGTGGTTTAATATTCCGTTTACAACAATGCTAATATTATCTGCTTTACAGGCTATTCCTCATTCTGTGATTGAAAGTGCAAAAGATGCAGGAGCAACAAAAATAAGGTTGTTTCTTCATTTTATCCTGCCTCTTTCATATAAGACAATGCTCGTAGCTTTGACATTTCTTTTTATGGGCTTAATTGGTAGTTTTACAGCACCTTTTCTTGTCGATAGAAATGCACCACAGATGCTAGGTGTATCTATGCAACAGCACTTTTCTGTCTACAATGAGATTGGTCAATCTAGTGCCCTTGCAGTTTTTATGTTTTTACTATGTTCGATAGTAGGTTATGTATATATTCACAATAATATGAAAGAGTCCAAAAAAGACATGTTTTAAAATGAGCTGGGAGATGGATATGATGACTGTATTAAATCCTATTAAAATGAAGCATTTAGAACGTGATAAATCAAGCATAAAGATTGAAGAGAGAGGATATTATTCCATTAATCTTAAAGCTTCAGCAACAACCTCTTGGCAGGAAGATAATAATGAGTCACTCATGCTAAGACTATATGTCGACAAGGAGCATCACCAAGACATTATTTTATTTTATGGAGGACAGAATTTCACATATAAGCGTCTTCTTGGGTACATGGAACCCGGAACATACGAAGTAGAATGGATTTGTGATTCTCCTCGCAACAGTCAAGCGTTTGCTCAGATAGATAGCTTTACGGTAGAGAAATTAGATTTGTCTACCCGAGAGGTTCTTGCTGTTCAGTATGCTCCAAAGCTCTATGGAAGGGCAGTATATACCCAATTTGATAACCTGTATACAGATACTCCTTTAGAAATGATTTATTTTTTCGACAAGTGGGAACAGGGAATGGTTATTGAGTACCATATGGTATTTAGTCATGAAGACGAGGGTACCCCTGCAGTATTATTAATGTCAAAGTGGGGCCGTCTATTAGATATTGAATATATGGCAAGAGTTTATTTGAATGAACAGCATGAAATCGATCATGTTGAATACCAAGGAGCAGAACATCAGATAAAAACGTATAAGGGTCCGTTAATAGATGGTAAAAAGATTATTCTTCAAACTGCTACATGTAATGGTAACTTTACTGATGAAATTACGAGCTCCTATCATTTTTCTTTTATTCCTAGTTATGAATGGAAAATTGAGCAAGAAGCGCGTGAAGTTGTGATGCAACGCTTTCCATATATTAACCATGTCATGACTTGGGAAGCTGAGAGACAGTTGAAAAACTCTTCGTTGCCATACAATAAAATCGAAAATATTAGCCAATATATTTATATCCAATCCTCTGTATGGGGGATTAAGCATGGTTTACCAAGTATAGACATTCTTTGTAGACTTAAAGGAGAAAGTGAGTGGCACTCTAGTTCTTTAAAACATAAAATGTTTGGCTCCTTTTCTGCAGCTTACACTGGCCCGTACAATCACTTTGGAACAGCTATTTGTTTACCTGACGGGGAATCTATTAAAAACATAGTAGAAATAAAGATCGCTCTTATAAATGAAAAGCTACCTATGGCTAACGTAAAAAATTTGAGCGTTTTTGCTTACGATGAAAATGGTGATTTACAAAAATATATCGAAACTACTTTTGATGAGAATTTAGACATTCTCCAAAAGGAAAAGATCATTTGGCGAAAAGTTTAAGGAAGGTGTAAAATAACACGATGAGAGAAGAAGAGGAACATATCTTATTTGAAATTAATTCAAGCATTACAAATAAAAGTACGCAATCACATATAAAACACACCTTTTTTGTACCGGAAAATACTGACACAGTTTACATAGATTTTTCCTTTGAGCCCCCTCATCAAACAGATGTTAATGAGAATAAGCGACTAACTGAAGAAGCATCGAAGTATTATGAAACAAAGTTATCACAAGATGATGTCGACCCGATAAGGAACTTACTCACATTATCAATTGATGATCCTGATGGATTTAGAGGTGGGCGACATTATCATTCACCTATTCAACATGTAATCATTCGTGATCACAATTCATCTCCGGGGTTTTTAAATAAAAGAAATCTAGCGGGGTTATGGTTCATTACGGTAAGTGTTCATGCGTTAGTGACGGATACATGTCAATTTCAGTTGTGTGTATATAAAAAATCCAATTCGATAGCCACAACAACCTCTCTCCCGTGGAGAAATAAACCTTTAATTCAACAAATAAACAATAATGGTTTTAATATTCCAAGGTATCCTAAAATAGAAGGTATAACACAATGGGTACCATCTGAACTGCACACCCATACATTTCATAGTGATGGGAAACAGTCAGTTATTGAAATGGCAGAGGTTGCAAAGGAAATGGGCCTTAAAGCGGTCGTTATGTCAGATCATAATACAATTAGTCCCTTTGAGGATATAGAACAAGCAGAAAATCAATCAGGCATACACATTCTATACGGTTTAGAGTGGACAACCTTTTATGGACACTTACTAACAGTAGGTTATGAGACTCCAACCTATACTGATTGGAGAATAATAGGGCCGCTAGATATTGAAAGAGGGATTAAGGAAATCCGTCGGCATGGCGCATTAGTTGGCATTGCTCATCCGTTCCGTATAGGTAATCCGATTGGGACAGGGTGTCACTGGGAATTCCCGGTCGAATCATTGAACGTTTTTGATTTTATTGAGGTTTGGAATTCTACAAGACCAGGAGCTAAAGCTTATAATCAACGGGCTTTTAAATACTGGACGGATTTGTTAAATAAAGGATACAGAATAACTGCAACTGCGGGAAGGGATTGGCATCATAATGAAGAAATCAATCCTTTGCCAGCAATTACATATGTACAAATGCCTGAAGTCAATGAAGATAAAAATTCTTTCAGAAAAGCATTTTTACGTTCTATCCGTGCTGGACGAGTCAGTATTTCATATGAAAAACCACTTAAACTTACAGTGAAGCATGGAGAAGGCGTATTTCAAGTAGGAGATGTAGTAAATCAAGTAGAGCATCAACCATTCATCGTACAAGTGTATTCAGAAGAATGGGGACATAATGAACGCATTGATAAAAAGAGCGCATTCATGGCGATAGTAACAAACGATGGAGAACGACTACGTGGAAGCTCAGGGCTATTCCAACTTGAAACGGAGATAAAAGAAAAAGATATAAAATGGATTCGAGCAGAATTATATGCATCGGTTGAAAATGAAAGACCAGAGTTAGTTGCATTTACCAATCCCATCTATATTAGATAAAGAATATAACCCTATTTTTGGAAGTGCAATAATAACTATATAATTCTAGGATTAAATTACAATGGCAAGCCTGGAGAGTATCAAGTTATTTTTTCTAGCAAATCCATTTTTTAAACAGGAGGCATAAAAAAACACTACCTCTGAAATGAAAAAAGCCGGTGGCATTTTACGAAAGAAAATGTCATCGGCTATATTTACATTTAAAAAAGGAAATTTTCTGTAAGAGTAAAATCAAAGGTAAAAAATGAATTGGGTCTCGCGTTAATGGCCAGTTAATTTAAGAAAATTCACTACCAAAAAGTAGTGTAATAAAAGATTTTATACAAAAAGATAGCGAAATTAATGGCACTTTATAAAAATAACTCGATAATTGAAAAGATTCACTTTAAAAAGAATGAATTATAATGATAATAAAAATAAGGAAATAAGGTGTAACGTTTGAATATTAAAATATCACAAAGTAACATAGATTTCTCAAATTTTATTGGCAGGAAAGTTATTGAGATTCTCCCGATTGGTAAGGATCTCATTAATGTAATATTAGATAAGGGGAGCTTAAATGTTGAATGCTCTTGGAGATTAAGAGATAAACAGGGGCTAATTATTGGGACAACTGAACGGAAAGAAACCGATAGATTGTCAATTATAAAACAGCATTTAGTAGATACTTCAATTACAGAAATTTATCATTTTGAACCTACAGATGACATGATTATAGCATTTAATAATGAAACCTATTTAGATTTATTTTCTGATTCATCCATTTTTGAACAGTATCAATTATATAACGGGGAAGATATATTTTTGATTGGTTGATAAATTAGAAAAGAATGGGTAATTAAATAGAGGTGAAAAAGCTTTGTATAACGAATTCGATGTCGTACGTTTAAAGGAATTGAGTATAGATGCTATACATGTTAAGGTAGGAGATATTGGAGCAATCATAATGGTATTTGAAGGGGAGATATACGAAGTTGAATTTGTTAATAATCAAGGAAAAGTCATTGAGATACTGACTTTACATACGAAGCAAATAAAAAAAATCGATGGATCAGGAAGTTTAATAACGAATTTTAAAAGGCTGAAAAATAAAAATGTATAGGAAAGAAATTTTAACGACCCTATCAAAATTTAATCATACAATTTCAGATAATGATTTCATCCAAAACAAATTAAAACGAATTCAATTAATAGAGGAAAGCTATAATCTTTTTCTACCTGATAGCTATAAATGTTTTCTTTTATTATGTGATAATGGTTTTTTCAAAGATATGATATTGTTTCAACATGGAAAGTTAGAAAGGGTGCTTGAAGAGTTATACTGTTTAACAGGTAATGATAGTCTTATTGAACAGCTTGAAACCTATTTATATAGAATACCAGAAGCTTTAATACCAATCGGGATGTACCCAAATGGTGACCAAATTTGTATTGGTGTAAAAGATGAAATGTTTGGCAAAATCCTATTATGGGGTCATGAAAATGAATTGGAAGCTTGGAAAATGATAGGTGGTATAAACTCTAAAGCAGACATTAATTCATATTATGAAAATATTGAATTAATCAATGCTAGTTTTTTGGACTTTCTACGTTTACTTAAATTAAATGATGCGTTAAATGAAGAAAATTATGATCACGGTGACATTTGGCTACATGAAGACTTACTGAAAGATTAACCACCTATAAAATACGTATCACGACTACTCAATAAGGACTTGAAAAAATGAAAAAACTAATCTTCTTACTCTTAACTTTATCTGCATTCATCATTGTTTTTACTATAAACAACACAAATGCAGAGCCAGAAAAGACAATATACGTAGCTAAAAATGGGAATGACCAAAATAATGGTACAAAATCAAAACCATTTCGTACACTGAAAAAGGCTGCTGCAGAGGCTACAGCGGGGACTACGGTCTTCATACGAGAAGGAACGTATAAGGAAAAGCTTGTCATTAAGCATAGTGGTACAAAATCCAAACCGATTCGTTTTCAAGCCTATCAAAAGGAAAAGGTTGTCCTTAGTGGAGATGGTTTGAAGGATGTTGAAGGTGATTCCTCTTTGGTGTTGATACATAATAAACATCACCTGACGATTAGCGGGTTAACAATACAGGATTTAACGACTGATTTAACAGATGAAACGGTCATGGGGATTTATGTAACAGGCTCTAGCAGTCATATTACATTAGAAAATAACCATGTTCATCAAATCCAAACCTTTGGGGATGATGGAAATGCTCATGGGATTGCTGTCTATGGAACTGGCGCAATGAAAGATATCAATATTATCAATAACACGGTTGAGGATTTGAAGCTTGGTGCGAGTGAAGCTCTTGTTCTTAATGGGAATATTGATGGCTTTCGAGTTGAACATAACCTCGTTCGGCGAAATGATAATATCGGGATCGATTTAATTGGTTATGAAGGCATATCCTCTGATAAAAAGGCTGATTATGTAAGGAATGGGATTATAAAAAATAATCAAGTATATGAAATTTCCTCATACGGAAATCCAGCTTATGGAGAAGAATACTCAGCTGGAGGAATATATGTCGATGGTGGGAAAAATATTACGATCGAACAAAATAGGATCTATAAAAGTGATATTGGAATTGAAGCAACCTCTGAGCATGCGAAGAAATATGCTGAAGATATTAAGATAATTAACAATGTTATTTTTGACAATCATTACACGGGAATATCAATTGGCGGGTATGATGAAGAGCGGGGAGGTACGATCAATTCTACAATCTCGCAAAATATTATTTATCGAAATGATACGAAGGGACTAGATGGAGGACAGCTTTTATTACAGCATGATACGAGAAATAATTTGATAGAACGAAATATCATCACTGCTGGACCATCACGCCTTTTTATTGTTAACTATTTCTCGACTAACAAAGATAATCTTCTAAAGAAGAATGTTTTTCATAAGGAAAAGAAAAAAACGGGAATATGGGTATGGAAAGAAGAAGAATACACATCTTTTTCAGAGTTTAAAAAAGCCTCAAAAAGTGATAAGGACTCTAGTTATGTAAATCCAGGATTTAAAAATGCTAACAACTATGATTTCGAACTGAAGAACGATTCGCCTGCATTAGAAATTGTTGAATAAGATGTTGTTTTTCGTAAAAGCTTGAAACTTTATGAACTGATAGAATATTTTCATTTTTTAATTGAATCAAGCTAACTAGAATAAATACTCTTACGATAAAAAAGGTAGGAGTATTTTTTGTATGTAACTTTATAAGATGGGGAAAATCTATATTTCCCTTCTCCCCTAATCAGATGAATTGTCCTATGATATTTACACATAATACCAATGTATTTCAAAAGACATTGGAGGAAAGTTCATGAAAAAACTTGTATCGGCACTATTTGTAGCTGTACTCTTATTTAATAATAATATAATTTCTGTATTTGCTGCTCCACCTGAAGAGGAAGTGAATAAACTCCTCTCTGAAATGGGATGGACTCAGGAAGATTTGCAAAATTATTTAGATTATTATGAGATGAGTTTAGCTGATTTTGACACGATTGAAGACTTAAAAGGTGAATTAGGAACGCCGATTAATGAAAGAAGTTTAACTAAGCTTTTAACCAAATACAATATGTCTAGGGATGAGTTAGATAAGCTACTTGCTGGATTCGGGGAGACAGTTGATGATTATTGGTTTATTGAAGAACTTGATGTCTCTATTGATTTTTACTTAAATCATGATCAGTATATGAAAGAAGCAGAAGAGATGTTAGCTTTAATTGGATTAGAGGAGGAAGAGGTGGATCGGTTCTTTAACCACTTAATGGCCCTTGATGAAACGGTACTAGAGCAAAGAATGGAAGAGGTTGCTGCTAGATTAGAACCATTTCTAACAGTAGATCCTGAGTCTGAGCTTACCGAGGATCAATTGAATGAGCTAGCTTCGATTTGGGAAGAGATGATGGGACTTTTACAATTAGCTCCTAAACTTTATTTAGTTAATACAGAAGGAAATAAAACGGATATCTCGTTCGGACGCTTAATGAATATGGAAGAAATGAATGGCAATAGCTTATTAATTGAAATCTATGATACACAAGGAAATCTCCTATTAGATATGCAGCTTTCAGAGGATATGTTGTCTTCAGAATTCCTTTTAGATGCAGCATCTCAATTTACGAATGTTGGAGACCTTGCTGGAGAATTAACGAATATAAAACATGAGCAACTTCCAAAAACAGCATCTCCATTTGGCATGAATATGATAATCGGATTATTCGTATTCGTAATTGGCTTATCCATATACGTCAAATCAAGAAAGACACAGCGTGTATAAATATGAAAAAGCTTTCAATTATGATTATCATATTTGGGGCTAGCATTTTCATTTGGAATTTATATTTTTTTTGGCAAGGGCATACTGCATCAACCGAGGTAGAAGTTAATGTTGAAAAAACAAAACTAAAAAGGGAAAAAAAAATTGCTCACTATCATGATATTCCTAATATAGGTGAAGAAATGGGAAAACTTGTTATTCCGAAACTTGAACGGGCTTTTCCTATTTACCAAGGAACAAATGCTAACGTATTAAAAAAAGGTGTCGGACATGTTCCTACTAGTGCCTTACCAGGTGAAAACAATCACTCCATTTTATCTGGTCATCGAGATACTGTATTTAGAGGACTTGAAATATTAAAAGAGAATGAAAAGTTCATTGTTACTACCCAAGCCGGAGAATTTTTATACAAGATCAAACAAATCAGGATTGTTGATGCAGAGAATCAAACTGTAATGACTCCAAAGCCTAAAGGGATGTTGACATTAATTACATGTTATCCTTTTGGTTTTATTGGTGAAGCCCCTCAGAGGTATGTTATTACTGGAGAATTGATTTCATCCAATATTTACGATGATATAGACTATAAAATGGAATGATATTAAGGAAGAAAGAGACTAGTTGATACCTTACTCTTAATGGGTAAGGTATTTATTATTCGATTCAAGTTTAATCAACAATACCCTGTGCTAATTATAGTTGATTTACTCTTGAAAACACATGAGTAAATGCCTACGCAAAGTGTAATGATCCCACCGAAACAAGCATATATTTATTAGAGGACAAGCTGCCTATTCAATTACAAAACAAAATGATGAATGAGGAGGTGTGCAATAACTTTTAGGTTTAAGCTTGATACTATTTTTGTCTGGGGGAAAATCATGTTTAAAAAATCTAAAATTGCGCTTGCGACAATCTTAACACTATCAATGGTGTCTGAATTTGTTTTTTTAAAGGAACCTGTTTCTGCTGCAACTGAAGTACATACGACAATACCAGCTCCAAGTGGAATTGAAATTCCTTCTGTAACTAAGGACTCTATTTCCTTGAAGTGGGTGGCTGTAGAGGGTGCTTCAAGCTATAATGTGTATCGAGCGAGATTAGGTTATAACGATTATAAACTTATTGGGAATACAAAGACGGCTGATTTTGTAGACGACAAAGTTGAAAGCGATTCCAGTTATTTGTATAAAATTTCAGCTTTAAATGCTTCTGGTGAAGGGGAGCAATCTCAAGAGGTGTTAGGGATGCCTCAATGGTCTTTCCCAAATCTTGTTAGTAAGATTGATATAAGTGCTGCTGGTACTGGGAATCGCATGCGTATTGGCGATATGAACGGGGACGGCCGCAATGATATTTTAATGGTACAGCCAGCATATGAAAGCAGAGATGCTTATAATCCTCGTTATGTCGGACATTTAGCAGCATATGATATTGAAGGGAATCTATTGTGGCAGCAAGGAACAGTCGATCCGCGGGTGACAACAAGTGGGGCGGATGAGCCTGTTCAAATTTACGATATTGATGCAGATGGCGAAAATGAAGTATTAACGGTAATGAAGCTAGGGGAAGATACGGAAAAGTATTTTTATGTTTTTGATGGGAAAACGGGTGAGATGGAGAAGAAGTATCAGCTTCCAGATCAAAGAGCCCATGATGCGATTTTTATCGCCAATTTCTCAGGTAATAAAACACCGCAAGACATCTTATTGAAGGATCGATATTCAAAGATTTGGGCGATGGACAAGGATTTTAACCAGCTATGGCATTATCCTGGTAATACTGGACATGGGTTGCTCCCTTATGACTTTGATGGAGATGGCAGAGATGAATTAGTTAACAACTATTCCTTAATTTCTCACGATGGCAAGGAGTTATGGAGACATGACTTACCAGATCATGTAGATACTCACTGGGTAGCTGATATCAATGGTGATGGAGAGCAAGAAATCATTCTTGGTGGTTCTGATACATTTGCCTTCGATGTTAATGGCAACCAACTATTTAGAAATGGCGATACGGTGGAGC
Organism: Metabacillus sp. 22489; assembly: GCF_052044855.1. Lineage (NCBI taxonomy): Bacteria > Bacillati > Bacillota > Bacilli > Caryophanales > Bacillaceae > Metabacillus > Metabacillus sp. 22489. The sequence continues at coordinate 11,307 of NZ_JBQENT010000023.1, read as the reverse complement.
CGCAACAGATACTTGTAGGGAATTATCGCATCGATTCTCCGGGCTTAGAGCTTGCGGGACTTGATCGAATAAATCGAGGAGATCCAGGGCGGGATGGAATGTTCCTTTTCAACTCAGGTGGCGAAACATTATACCACGAACAGCGGGCTATGGGTGATTGGGGAACGATTGTACGTCCACTTGATAACTGGACTGGAAGCTATGCACCACTTATTACTGCGTACAGAAGAGGAAAGGATGCAGAAAATCCAAACGGAATCGTACCAAAGCTATATGATGGGTATTTTAATCCGATTGTTACCTTTAATGAACATACAGATGCAAAAGAGCAAGTCATGGTAGCTGATATGAGTGGAGATTCAAGAGATGAGCTTCTCGTTTATAATTTGACAGGTGAACTTACCGTATCAATTTATTCGAATGGAACAAGCAGTTTGAAGGAGCATATTACCGGTGAACCGCGTATGCCTGATTTTAGAAACTATAATTTCAGCAGGTATGATTCGCGAAGATATGATTTGACGATTAAAAATCTTGTACCGGCTGGGATTAAGGCAGCTGTAACAAACAGTGCAGATATTAACGTAAGCTGGATTCCGATTTTAGGGGTGGAAAAATACAATATTTATCGCTCTGCAACACATAATGGAGAATATATAAAAATCGGGACTTCAAAGGTTCCGGAATTTACCGACAATACTGCACCTATCGGAACTTCTTATTATAAGGTAACGGCTGTAAATAATGAAGGTGAATCGAATTTACCGATCGTAGCAGCAAGCGAAACGATTCATTCAAGCGGAATTCTTCCACCTGTAAAAACCGATGAATCTGTTACTTATAAGGCAGGTAGGACACTTCCTATTAAGTTCCAATTGAAGGATAACGCTGGGAACTACCTTACTGAGGCATCTGCAAAGCTTTATATAGAAGATGCTAATGGAGTTTCGACAAGTTCAGCTGTAAAAGATAATCAATTCCGCTACGATGCTAGGGAAAATCAATATATTTTCAATCTCAGCACGAAGTCTATGTCTGCAGGGAAATATCAAATTCGGGTAGAGGGAGGGAATCGTACATTATACTCTTTCAAGATAATCCTTAAATAGGGATATCGATCCGTTTATTGATATTGAAAAAAGATGAACAAGAGGCTGTGCCAAAAGTGTGACACTTTCTGGTATAGCCTCTTTTCTCTTTCTTGAACAATTAATCAATGAACAACATAATAATTAATTAGGAAATAAGGGGTTGTGAAATGGACGATAAAACAACTAAACTAGTTGTACGTGAAACCTTAACCTGCTAGATCAGTTTGCACTGGAATTGCCAAATATGGGGTTTGTACAGCTGGAGTTATTGGCATTGTGGATGAGTATTTCGTCTTGGTTCGGATTAGTGTTTTCTGCTTTTGTCGTTTTCTAGTAGAAAAGGCTTGGAGAATTCTTTCTTCCAAGCCTTTTAGGTATATTACAATTTTGCTAAAATCTCACGGATAAACGCAGGCTCATCCTTTGGAGTGCGGGATGTCACAAGATTTCCACTTACAACGACTTCTTCATCTCGATATTCGGCACCAGCTAATTTTACATCATCACGAATGCCAATATAGCTTGTTGCAGCTTTGTTTTTTAGAATGTCAGCGCTAATCATGACCTGTGGTCCATGACAAATTCCAGCAATTAGCTTTCCTTGTTCATTGAGTTCCTTTACAAAGCGGACAACATCGTCATTAACACGTAATGCCTCTGGTGCAGCTCCTCCTGGAATAATAGCCGCATCAAAATCGCTTGCATTTACTTCAGAAGCAGCTACATCGCTAGTATACGATACAGTGCCTTGTTTTCCTTCGCAAACAATCCCTTTTTCAAGACCAACGATTGTTGCTTCGTGACCTGCTTCCTTAATTGCTTCGTAAGGATTTTTCATTTCAGAATCCTCAAAATAGCTTGCGAGTAAAAATGCAACCTTTGCCATAAACTATCACTCTCCATTTTTTATTTTACTTTTACTAATTAAACTATAATGGAAACCTTATGTATTTTTCAAAGATTTATAAACAAGACAAACATAATAACCATTTCACTTGAATTCAAATGTATATATAGTTTAGAATTAATAATTCGGGGAATAAATTACCAACAAGTAAATTCATAGTGAGATATGCAATATATTGATAATAAAAAATATAAAAATAGCTCAAACTATCATGATGAAGTGTATATAGGACCCTTCATTTAGTCGATTTTAAGATTCATCTGAAGGAATAGCTGCATGTGAAAGGGCAAAGTGAAAATTCCTATCTTATAGAAGAGATATTTTATAGAAAGGAAAATCAGATGAAAAGAATATCAAATGTGTTTTGGATAACTGTTGCCATTGTATTAGTAGCAGTATTATTCGGTGTAACTGCACCTGATAGCTTTGAAGAAGCTACAAATAATCTACAAGCTTTTCTGACAACGAGTTTTGGATGGTATTATTTAATTTTGGTTACGATCATTGTTGTTTTTTGTATTTTTCTTATTTTTAGTCCTGTTGGAATGATTAGATTAGGTAAACCTGATGAAAAGCCTGAGTTTTCGAAGGTCTCTTGGTTTGCCATGTTATTCAGTGCAGGGATGGGGATCGGTCTTGTGTTTTGGGGAGCTGCCGAGCCATTATCACATTTTATCGACCCTCCATTAGCAGAAGGTGGAACACCCACTGCACATAAAGAAGCGATGAGATATACATTTTTTCACTGGGGTATTCATGCTTGGGCAATATATGCGATAGTTGCTCTAGCTTTAGCTTATTTTCAATTTCGTAAAGATGAGCCTGGACTAATTTCAGCCACTTTAAAACCAGTATTAGGAAAGTGGATGGATGGACCTCTAGGCACAATTGTAGATGTGTTAGCTGTTTTTGCTACAGTAGTTGGCGTAGCAACAACCCTTGGTTTCGGGGCAGCACAAATTAATGGTGGTTTAACTTATTTATTTGGAATACCTAATAATTTCGTCGTTCAATTAATAATTATTGTAATTGTTACTGTCCTTTTTATGATTTCAGCATGGTCTGGATTAGGCAAAGGGATAAAATATTTAAGTAATATAAATATGGTTCTGGCAATTTTGTTATTTCTTTTAATGCTTATCGCAGGTCCTACAATCCTTATATTAGATATGTTTACTGATACGCTCGGTGGTTATATTCAAGACATTGTTCATATGAGCTTTAGGATTGCTCCTCTTAATGAGGAACATCGTGCTTGGATTAATGGTTGGACGATTTTCTATTGGGCATGGTGGATATCATGGTCCCCGTTCGTAGGAATCTTTATTGCCCGTGTATCTAGAGGTAGAACAATAAGAGAATTTATGATAGGCGTTTTATTACTTCCAGCTGTTGTAAGCTTTTTATGGTTTGCAGTCTTTGGTACTTCAGCAATCGAAGTTCAGAATGCTGGAAATGTTGATTTAACTAGCTTTGCTACAGAGGAAGTCTTATTTGCAGTATTTAGTGAATTCCCATGGTCGACGCTTCTTTCAATCGTAGCGATCATCCTTGTTAGTACATTTTTTATTACTTCTGCTGATTCAGCAACATTTGTACTTGGAATGCAAACAACATATGGCTCGCTTACTCCGCCAAATTCAGTGAAGCTAACTTGGGGAATTGCCCAGTCTTTAGTCGCAGTAATTCTCTTATATAGTGGTGGACTACAGGCGCTACAAAATTCGTTAATTGCTGCTGCATTTCCATTCTCGATTATCATTGTGTTGATGATGATTTCGTTGTACCGTTCCTTAACAAAGGAAAGAAAAGAATTAGGGTTATATATAAGGCCTAAACCACGTAAAGACAAGTCTAAAAAATAACGTTTTATTAAAGCGTGTGTATTCTCTGCAAACCAAATGTTGTTGTACGGATTTGAAAAGCTTCCCGATCTATATTTTCGGGAAGCTTTTTCTATGCAAGAAAGGAGACCTTGTCAAAAGGGCAAGAAATTCATCACAATATGTAAAAAATATAATTCTTTACCGTCAATTCACATTAAATTTACAATTAAAAATTAAAATAAATTTTGTAATTATTATATAAATCTAGGGAGACGGTAAAATGGTTTTATCCAATAATGGAGGAAAATTCAATAAAAAGCGAAAAGCTAAATGGCCTGTTTTATTGTTAACATCGGTTTTATGTATTCAAGGTGCAACTACTACTTTTGCAGCAAATGTTGTTGATGACTCTGCAATCGAACCGAAAGCAGCAGCATATGGATATTATGTAGACGCTTATCAAAATAATTCAAAGGATAACATGACTCCAGAATCAAACCCGGCTATCGGTGTGCTTTCAAAGTTTCATGAGCTTTGGACACCTGGAACATCATGGGATAACGGAACAGTTTTAAATTCTCAAGTACATAATCACAATATCGACAGTGTTATTTCAATTACAAACAATCGAACTGAAGAGGAGGCAGCGGCAGCTTACTTAGATGATCGACGCCATCAGAGCTATAGTGTCATTTCAGGTCTTGGTAATTATTCTGATAAGTTTAAAGAAGGTGCCAATGCTGGGACAACGATTTCAGATGATATCCCAGAAGATGCGACATCAGTGAAGTATGAGGACGGCGGCAATCCTAATGGGAATTGGGCTGATGAGGATTCTAGCCTTGGTAGCATGGTGAAACTAGTTAATACATTGCGTGGAAGTGCAGCAACAACGAATCCAGCAAAATCGTACTATAATTATATGCGTCCGTTTCGCTGGAGTGATGAGGTAAGCTTAGTTCCAGCCCTTGTCCCTGCGAAAAAAGACGATCCTACTAGTGATGGTGGATTCCCAAGCGGTCATACAAATGCAGCATATTTAGCTGCTTATGCTTTAGCATATTCCGTGCCTGAAAAATATGAAGAGCTGATGACGAGAGCCTCTGAATTAGGGAATAGCAGAATCGTAGCTGGTATGCATTCACCGTTGGATGTTATTGGTGGACGAGTTATGGCAACAGCAACAGCAGCAGCAGTTTTAAATGACCCGGCAAATGCAAGCTTGAAGGAAGCTGCTTATCAGCAAGCACATGATGTATTACTTACACAAGAGGGCACATCTGAAAATTATGAAGCAAACAAAGAAAAATTTACCGAGCGACTAACTTACGGGTTTGAACAAATTGGTGATACGACAAAACCAATGATCGTACCTAAGGGTGCTGAAGTACTACTTGAGTCTCGTTTCCCATATTTAGATGCGACACAACGCCGTTGGATTTTATATACGACAGGTCTGCCATCTGGATATCCTGTATTAGACGATGCTGAAGGCTGGGGCAGATTAAATCTTTTTGCCGCAGCAGGTGGTTATGAAGCATTTGAGACAGATGTAACTGTTACAATGGATGCCGCGCAAGGAGGATTTAATGCTTCAGACAGCTGGAAAAATGATATCGCTGGTCCTGGAAAGTTAACAAAATTAGGTACAGGTACTTTAACTTTAACTGGTGATAACAGTTATTCTGGTGGTACGGTTATTGAGGAAGGCTCTTTAGTGGCAGATTCCAGCACTGCATTAGGACAAGGTGAAGTGATTAATAACGGTGGTACGTTAAATGAAGATGTAACAAGCAGCTTAAATATAGGTGATGATTTTACACAAGCAGAGGCAGGTACACTTGAGCTTACGATCGGAAACAGTGAGGAAGTTCTTGCGATTGATGGTGAAGCGACATTTGGCGGAACGTTAAATCTGAATTTTGTTGACGGTTATGTTCCTAATGAGGATTCAGCGATTATTACCTATGCTACTTTAGCAAAAGGCAGTACATTCTCATCAGTAGAAATAAATGGTCTTCCAGATACTTACGATGTCGTTTATGATGAACAAGCATTACGAGTTGTAGACACGACTAAGGAAGAACCAGATCAAGATAAAGATACTGATAAAGATACTGATAAAGAAACAGACAAAGATGTTGATAACGGCACTGAAACAGACAATGGTACAGAAAATGAGAAAGATACAGATGATGTACCTAATGTTCCAGTAGAATCAGAAGATGATAAAAATAAAAAAGATAATAATAAAAATCATACAGACGTAGACTATCCAACTTATGAAGCAAGTAAGCAATCAGAAACGAGTAAACAAATAAATGCGGACGATTCAACGAAAAAAGAAATTGATACAGTTAAAAACCCTAAAACAGGAGATGATACAAACCTAATCCCCTATGTCGTGCTATTAGTTGGTTCAGTGCTTACAGCAGGGTTTGTACTCTTTAGGAGAAAGTTAAAAAGAGTAGATAATTAAAACAATCACATAACAAAATCAAGGAAGATTGCTAGAATATGTTCCCCTTGTGACTATAGACTGTTCATTTTGAGTCTTTGTCTATCAAGGGGCACATTTTGTTTTTACCGAGAAAATTCAACAAAAGATAATTTTGAACTGTAAAGGTGTGGATTGAATTTGAGGAAAAGGAAAAGACTGAGCTGGATTCAATCATTAATCCTCATCATTTGTTTAGGCACATTTCTATTTTCTGTTATAAAAATTGCGACGATTTACTATGAATATTCAAAAAATGAAAAGGTTATGAACGAAATTCAAGTAGAGTATCAAGAAATCCAGCAAAACAGTGAGCCAGTGGCAGAGGAAAATCAAATTCGTTCTCCATTCCAAAGTCTTTTAAAAATAAATCCCGATATTGTCGGTTGGCTAACAATTGATCATACAAAGGTTCATTATCCTATTTTGCAAAGCTCAGATAATGAATATTATTTAAAGCGAAATTATAAAAAGGAGGAATCAAAAGCAGGAAGTATCTTTATGGATTATCGGAATCAAGTAGATACACTAAATAAACAGACGATTATTTACGGACATGAAATGAAGGACGGCTCGATGTTCGGGCAGTTAAAGAAATTTTTAGATGAGGAATTTGCTTCACAAAACAAGCATTTTCAGTTTAATACAATTTATGCAAGCTATGATGTGGAAGTCTTTTCAGCGTATGTAACGACAACAGATTTTCATTATATTGAAACTGATTTTGCGAGCGATGAAGAATACAAACAATACTTGAAAGTAATCAAAGAAAACTCAGAAGTACAGACAAATGTCCAAGTAAATGAAAAGGATCATATTATCACCTTATCGACATGTAACAACCTGTCTGACCCAGATGAAGGAAGATTAGTCGTACATGGTAAATTAACGAAGATTGATTAATGTAACATTGTGCAGTGGTAGATTCCTAGCTCCTTTCACTTTAAAATTAAACTGACGAAGATGACACTCATAATCGAGTGTCTTTTTTTGATAGAATAGTAGATAAATACATGAGGTTTTGAACAGGAGAGAAGAAATTCAAAGCCACTTTTAGGAAATAATCCTTAAAAGGAGAGTAGTTTATGGTTAAGGTTCAGGAGATAAAAATTGACGGTGAGGGTCTTCATGTTTTTAATAGTGCAATCTATATTATTGAATCGAGTACAGGCTATACGTTGCAATTAGATGCCGTTGTAAGTGAGGTTGTTGTACTGAAATATCAAAATGAGGAAACCCTACTTGTAGAAATAGAATTACAGGATGGAAGACAAATTACTTCATTTATGCATTTGAAACGATTGTCAGGAGGATTACCGCAGTTAAACTTATTTTGTGAACTAAATGATATTGATGATTTTCATGATTTTCTTATGATAAACGAAAATGATTCGTCTTATCCTAATGTAGAGGACGGAATCACTTTAGAGGAAATTAGAAAATATGAAATGCCAAATGAAAAAATTACTTTAAAATTAAAATTACCAATTGAGCAAACAGAGTGGTTAAGTGAGCAAAAACCTGGGGATTTATCAAATATCATCAAGGAAGCTATATATGATTATTGGAGAAAATATGAAATGAAATAATGCACTTTCTACCTAGCGAATCTCTATTTAACGATAGAAAAGTAAGACGTGTTGTTGTGACACAATAAGTCAAGAATAAGAAAATGTCTGTAACGTTTTTGTTTGTTAATCACCTTTAAATATCACTTTTTGTAGTTTGTAAAAGACTGTCTATTATCAAATCTTGATAATAGACAGTTTTTTTTGTTTTTTAGTATATGTTGAATATTAAAACAAAACAGTATATACTGTACATATATGGAATATACAGTATACACAGTATAGACGCAAGTGTGATATGCTTTTCAATTTTAATGGTGGATTTTGAAAGGTAACAAAAAGTAATCGAAAATAGGAGGATATCTAATGTCTTTATCAAAAATCGGCTCTGTAGTCATTTTGGCTATATCACTTTTCTTTTTACTAGTAGGATGTGGGAGAGGAAAGGCAATTGATGATGCAGCACAATATTTATCACCGGTAGAAAAAATAAATATCCCGGAAAATGTGAAGGTAATTGGCTTTGGAGAGGCAACACATGGAAATAGTGAATTTCAAAAGCTTAAAAAGGATTTATTTGAAACATTAGTATTAAATGAAAAAGTCCGAGTATTTGTCTTAGAAGGAGATTTTGGAGGGGCACAGAAAATTAATCAGTTTATTTTAGACGGTACTGGTTCAGCTGAGGAAGCAGTTTATGCTCTTGATTATAATATATATAAAACAGAACAAATGATTGATCTTGTTCAATGGATGCATGATTATAACCTAACTGTTAACGAGGAAGAAAAGGTATATTTTTATGGTAATGATATGCAGCGCTATGATTACAGTAAGAAAGGCCTTCTCGATTACTATGACATGGTTAATGATGATCGGGCTAAAAAATATACGAAGCAGTTGGAACATGTATCAAATGATACAATGCGTGATTTAACAATGAAGCAACTGGAAGATGTGGAGAATAAAATAGACAACATCATCCTAAATTTGCAGGAAAATCAAGCGACGTATGTGGAAAGCTCCTCTCCTGATGCCTATGCTTTTGCCTTACAATACGCGCAAGTTATGAAACAACGGACACAATTATTTTTAAATGAGAAGGACTATACAAAGCTTCGTGACCAATATTTGGCGGAAAATCTACAATGGATTGTTGATTTCGAGACATCTAACGGTCATGATAAAATATTTATCTCTGCTCATAATGGACATATTGAAAAAACATCGGCATCACTTGCAGACTATAAATCAATGGGGAATTATTTAGATGAGGTATATGGTGAGGATTATTTTGCAATCGGTACAGACTTTATCGATAGTACATTCCAAGCATTAAAAGGTGGTTCAACTGAACGGGAAAATTACAAAGTAGAGAATCATAATGAATTAGTAGATGCGTTCAGTGAAGTAGAGCAAAATATTTTTTACGTAGATTTTAAAAAGACCCTTGAATCAGAGGAGTTATCAGCGATTATTGCAAAGGAGCAAAAAATGGCAAATATAGGAGACGAATTTCAACCTTGGTATAAATTGATGAAGATGTTTTACACGATAAAAATGGTTCCAAATGAAGCATACGATGGAATCATTATTGTAAAGAAGGCAACACCAACCATTGTATTAGAATAATGAAAGTGTTAAATGACTCTCATAACAGCCAAGGTTTGCTATATGAATATGGATAAAGTTAAACAAAAAGGCATCCTAAAAAGCCTTATATCAAAACTTCATTATTCCTTGATATAAGGTTTTTTGGACGTTAAATATTCCTTAGCAACAAGCATCCAATCTTCTAAAAATAATCGCCATAGATTTGGGCGTCTTCTTACAGCTAAAGGATGGTAGGCAGCTGTTGTTTTATAGCCATGTACATGATGAAATTTGCCCCGTAATGACTTCACATCAGCTTCAGGATTGTGGGAAAAGGATTGAACAGCAACGTTTCCTAGGCAAACAATTAATTTAGGCTGCTTTGCTAGCAGTTGTTGGTTTAGGTGGTTCATGCAAATTTGTCTAGTGTGTTCCTTTTCATATGATCGTGTCGGTTTTCTTTTTAAAATATACGTTATGTATAAATCATCGACTGTTAAGCCAACTTCACCAACTGCTTTTTGTAACGTTTGTCTAGTCCCGCAGACAAATGGCTTGTTATCTCGGTCCTCACGTGCCCCCGGATTATCCAATAGAATCATGAGCGATGCTTCTGGATTCCCCTCACCCCAAACCATTCGTGACCCATGCTTATCAAGACCGCAATCACTGCAGTTTATTTGCTCCTCTGGTGTAGATTCTTCAGGCCATAATGAAGCGCAAAAATCAGACAAAGCTTTTCCTCCTTTGTAAGACGAATAATGTTAATTTGCCCAATAAATATTGAGGTTAATTCGTCTTTTTCATAAACTTTGTTGTTTTTTATTAAGTTAGCGTTTTCTTGATTTCCAGAGTTTTACGATAATCATCAATTTTTTCAAAAAAACAATATTCGGTGTGTCGTTACACACTCTTTTTCTGTATAGTAATTAGTGCAACGAACAAAAGATGAAGTCTCTGTTACTATCTACTTTTATTACCATGGACAGATAGGTAATTTATAGGTATTTTAATATTATTGTAGTATTGTTTTTAAAGGAAGGAAGAAGTGAAAAATGGTTGCGTTTATCTTAGTAGTTTTAGCGTTATTTCTTATTCCAGGTCCTGCTGTTATTATCACGATTTCTCAAACGATTAAAGGTGGGAAAAGGAACGGAATCATCACTGGAATCGGATTAGCTGCTGGAGATTTAGTTCATACCTTTGCAGCGGTTCTTGGACTTTCAGCTATTTTAATGACATCTGCATTAGCATTTGAGGTTGTAAAATATTTGGGTGCTGCATATTTAATTTATTTAGGAATATGTGCGTTGCTGGCAAAGTCAAAAAAGACAAAAAATCCTGTTGAAAAGGAAGTAACAACGACTGGTTCATTTCGTCAGGCGTTTTTAATAGAATTATTAAATCCTAAAACAGCGCTATTTTTCCTAGCCTTCTTGCCGCAATTTGTTCAAAATAATGGTACTCCTGTTACGATACAGCTATTAATACTTGGTTTAGTCTTTGTTTTAATGGGCATCATCTATACAACATTATTAGTATTTATCACAAGCGCAGTAGGCAATAAGGTTATGGTGAAAAATCAAGGTAATGGCTGGCTTGGGAAAGCAATAGGGGTTCTTTACATTGGCTTAGGTTTAAAATTAGCACTGCAAACACAAGAATAAGAGATTTAAATGACACTTATGGAGAGTGTCATTTTTTTATTATTGTGGTTTCGAAAACCCCCTGCTATGCTGGGGGTTCTAAAGAGCTTCAAGCGTGGTATTAGGTATTAAAAAACCTCACTTCACATGGTAGGATAAAGTTGGTTTCCCGACCACTT